>NZ_JAEQCT010000154.1:0-16558 GCF_020738205.1 Microcoleus sp. PH2017_24_DOB_U_A | reverse complement strand
AAGGGTATGGCTTTTCTAATTTTGATAATTTTAGAAATCGCGTATTAGCTTGTTTCTTGCATTAGATAAAATTATCACCATAAGTTCTGGAGAGCCATTGGGCATTAGTATTTGTTATTTCATAATTGCTCATTCTTCCTTCTTCCTTCTTCCTTCTTCCTTCTTCCTTCTTCCTTCTTCCTTAAATTATACTATCGAGGATGACTTATGAAAAACTCAAAAGGAAAAGTTTATCTAGTCGGTGGGGGGCCCGGAGATTGTAACTTGATGACAGTGCGATCGCAAAAACTGCTCTCCCAAGCCGAAGTCTTAATCTACGACGCACTCATCGACATCCCGCAACTCGCATTAATTCCAGTCACTTGTCAGAAAATAGAAGTAGGGAAACGCGGTGGCAAACCTTCCACCCAGCAGCAAGAAATTAACCGTTTGCTGGTAGAACATTGCCAACTTGGCAAACAAGTAGTGAGACTTAAAAGTGGCGATCCATTTATTTTTGGTCGCTCCAGTTCCGAGATTCAAGCATTAATTATAGCAGGCTGCGAATTTGAAGTTGTGCCGGGAATCTCGTCAGCATTTGCGGCACCTTTACTAGCAGGAATTCCCCTCACAGATCCGGTGATGAGCCGCTGTTTTGCAGTGATGAGCGCCCACGAACCTGATGCGCTGGAATGGGAAGCTTTAGTGCGGATAGAAACTCTGGTAATCTTGATGGGAGGGCGCAATTTAAGCGAGATAGTCTGGCAATTACAAAAACACGGACGATCGCCCGAAACTGCGATCGCCATCATCCGAGATTGCGGCCGCCCCGAACAGCAAATCTGGATCGGCACGCTCTCCGACATTGTACAACAAACAACAGGTGAATCTCTCTCGCCTTGCGTCATCGTCATTGGCGAAGTAGTTAGATTGCGCGAATTTTTAATCTGGCCAGAAAGCACAAACATGAGCCATACACCTGTCACCGCTAACCACAGCCAACCGCTAGCCGGAAAAACGATTTTAGTCACCCGCGCGGCCTCCCAGTCTGGTCAATTTAGCGATCGACTCCAGCAACTGGGTGCCCGCGCGATCGAAATGCCAGCCTTAGTAATTGGTGCGCCTTCAAGTTGGGAACCGTTGGATAGCGCGATCGGGCAAATGTCAAGCTTTCACTGGTTAATCCTCACTTCCCACAACGCCGTAGACTGGTTTTTTCAACGATTGCAAGCAAAAGGCAAAGACGCGCGGAGCTTGTTTGGCATTAAAATAGCAGTAGTTGGGAAAAAGACAGCAGAAAGTTTGCGATCGCACTCACTACAACCCGACTTTATTCCACCCAACTTTGTCGCCGATTCCCTAGTCGAAAACTTCCCCGACAATTTGCAAAACTGCAAAATCTTATTTCCCAGAGTAGAAAGTGGGGGAAGAGAAGTTTTAGTCAAAGAATTCACCGCCAAAGGAGCGCAAGTAATCGAAGTACCAGCGTACCAATCTTGCTGTCCCGAAACAATCGATCCGATCGCCCTAGCCGCACTCCAGAATCAAGCCGTAGATATCATAACCTTTGCCAGTTCCAAAACCGTACATAACTTTTGCCACCTCCTCGAAACAACTCCCGAATTCTCCTTATCTCAGGATTGGCTAGAAAAAGTTTGTATCGCATCCATCGGCCCGGAAACCTCCAAAAGCTGCCAGAATTTATTGGGCAAGTTAGACGTAGAAGCGACAGAATATACATTAGATGGGTTGACTGAGGCGATCGTCCAATGGGCCACAAAACATCAAATTACATAGTTGCGCTCTGTTGCGCTTGAGCGCTCTTGAAGGTACGTAGTTGCGCTTGAGCGCTCTTGAAGGTACGTAGTTGCGCTTGAGCGCTCTTGAAGGTACGTAGTTGCGCTTCAGCGCTCTTGAAGGTACGTAGTTGCGCTTCAGCGCTCTTTCAAAGGTACGTAGTTGCGCTTGGGCGCTCTTTCAGGGCTAAAGCCCAACAACGTACCGCTTCAACTTTTGCATCCAACAATTAGCGAACAAGCTACCACATAGCAATGAATCATCCATAGTGAGTAGGGTTCGTCAAAGGCCAAGCCTAATTTATTGTAGACATTGCAAGCCTGACATACCTTACAACTGAATGTCTAGATAGGAAATCGCGGAACAAAAAAGCGAGTAAAATTATCAGTAAATAACAAAGCCGATCGCCAATAGCGTCAAAACATTAATCAAACTAAAAACCAAAAAAGCCCAAACCACCAACCGCAGCGAACTCCCATACCAAACTACCAATTAGCAACAGCCATGAATATGAATTTTTCTCGTTATGACACCTTAACCACCTTGCTAGCAGGAACCACCGCAGCCTTAACCATAGTCATCAGCCAACCGGCGATCGCCAAAACTCCCCAAGAAGTCGCCAGCATCGCCGGGCCGCTGACAGTACAAATCAATAGTTCCCTCGGAGACGGTTCCGGGGTAATTATTGCCAAAAACGGCAAAACTTACACAGTTTTAACAGTCAATCACGTCGTAGAAAAAGCAGACGTGAAATACACCGTTCGCACGTCGGCGGGCAAAAACTATCAAGTAAGCAACGTCACCCGCTTGCAAACAGCCCCAACAGATCCGGATTTAGCAGTAGTCAAATTTGAAAGTCCCGAAGAATATCCAGTGGCGACGCTAGCCGATTCTGACAAAGCCGTCATCGGCACTCAAATCTTCGTTTACGGCTATCCCGCTACGGGCGGACTCTTTGGGGCCGAACGAGAACCAGAAATGTCTCCCGGACTCGTTACCAGCCGCCCGCGCGATCGCCGGGAAGGTTACACTTTGCGGTATCAAGCCGTCACTTGGAGTGGCATGAGTGGCGGGCCAGTTTTCGACTCTGAAGCCCGAGTCATCGGTTTGCACGGACAAGGGGAATTCGGTTTTGCCCAAATCAGTAACGGGGAAGTCGCCCCAATTAAAACAGGATTTAATGCAGCAGTTCCCATTAATACTTTTATCGCCAAACTGGTGGCGGCGGGAATCAACAAATCCGAGTTGAAAGTAGACAATACTCCCACAACTATCGGCCCGGTATCCACCGTTAACCCAAAAGATGCCCAAGCCTATTATTTTCGAGGGCTTTCGCGCTTAGATCAGGGAGAGGCTTGGGAGGCGATCGCCGATTTCAACAAAGCACTCACTTTCAATCCTAAATACAGCCCAGAATTGCATTTTAATATCGGCAATGCCCGCACTTTCATTACTGCCGGCTTGCCACAACCCGACCCCACCCGCGGTGGAACCGCTATTCAAGCATACACGAGTGCGATCGCAGCCAATCCCGGTTTTGCCGACGCCTACTACAACCGAGCTTTAGCTTACCTGACAGAAGACAAAGCCAAAGCAATTGCCGACTTTCAAAAAGCAGCGGAACTTTACAAGCAAGGCGGCAGAACAACTGCATATCAAGATGCCCTCAAGCGCATCCAACAATTGCAGTAGAATTAGAAGTTAAGAATTAAAAATTAAGAATTAAAAATGAATCATCCCATTTTTAGTTCTTAATCTAGTTCATATACACAGCAGGTAAATAATCATGACTGCTATCACCTTAAATCTCAATTCCATTGTCAAACTAACTTCCGAACAGTTCTACCAACTGTGCGAAGAACACCCAGAATTGAAACTAGAACGCAACGCCAACGGAGAATTAATTGTCATGCCGCCAACCGGAGGAGAAACAGGGAAACGCAACTCAACAGCGAATGCTCAAATCTGGACGTGGAACGATCGAACCGAACTCGGAGAAGTGTTTGATTCCTCCACAGGGTTTACTCTGCCCAGTAAAGCCGATCGCTCTCCCGATGTCTCCTGGGTCGAAAAATCGCGGTGGGAAGCTTTGACACCCGAACAAAGAGACAAATTTATCCCCCTCTGTCCTGATTTTGTCATCGAGTTTCTTTCTCCGAGTGACAGCTTGAACAAGACGCAGGCAAAAATGCAAGAATATATGGAAAATGGCTGCCGTTTGGGTTGGCTGATTAACCGCAAAAAACGAGAAGTAGAAATTTATCGCCCCGGTCAACCAGTTGAAGTTTTACAATCTCCTCTCACCCTTTCTGGGGAAGAGGTTTTGCCGGGATTTGTTCTGAATCTACAAAAAATTTGGAATTAGTAAGATTAAACTATAACTTCGCCTATCTTCGGTTCGTAGTGAGGACTTTAGTCCTCATAAAAAGAAGGACTGAAGTCCTCACTACGAACCAATTTGGTTGTAGAGGAATTTGATAAAATTGTAAATATCTATAAAATAAAGGCTAGGAAATTATGGTTCAAACTATTCAAGCTAAAAATGTCACGCTAGAAGAATTAAAAACACTTTTTAACCTGCAACTTGTCACAGACGACCAATTTTTCCCGGAATGGCAAGAGGAGTTACCAGAAATCACAGAGTTTCAGAAACGACAGCTAGATCAGATTAAAGCGGGTTACTTCAACTTGCTAGAGTATCCGCCGATGCTGGAAAAAACCATCAGTTTGTCGATCGTCTCTCCACTACTGTTCACCGGCGAGTTTTACCTGCACCCATTTTACATTAAACCGGAAAAATCCGTCGAAATTTCCGAAGAAGATGAAGGCGTGATTATTAAAGGTAGCCTGGATACTTTAGTTTTAAAAGACCAGTTGTGGCTGATGGTAATCGAATCGAAACGAGTTTCATTTTCCATTGAAGCGGGGCTGGCCCAAATCTTAGCTTATCTACTGGCAAACCCGAACCCAGAGAAGCCGAGTTACGGCATGATTGCTACAGGAGGCAGTTTCATCTTTGTCAAGTTGCTCAACGGAGAATCACCGCGATATGCCAAATCTGATTTATTTGGAATTAGCAATCGCACCAATAATCTACACGATGTACTCCGCATCCTCAAACGCTTGAGTCAGATAGCAGGTAACAATTAGTGATGAGTCATATCATATCATGCCCGGTCGATTAGCATCACAAAAAAGGTTCGTAGTACGTCCTGGCGTCCGCTGTTTAAAAAATGCTTTTTGCAAAACGGAGATGCTCCCGATCGTACCATTGTGGTAAGGAATGAGAATTAAATAACTTACAATTTTAATTATTGTGGGATGGGCGTCCCGCCCGTCTATAAAGCAATACGGTTCACTTAAGACAGATCCCCCCTAACCCCCCTTGGGAAGGGGGGGACAAGAAGCTCTTAAAGTCCCCCTTCTTAAGGGGGATTTAGGGGATCTCCGGGCATAAATAGTGTTAAGTAAACCGTATTGGTCTATAAAGGACGGGCGGGACGCCCATCCCACTTTTAAGAGTGTAAGTTATTAAATTTTCGTTCCTAAGGTGCGTCGCCAGCAAAATTGTCGATATGTAGATAGGGATTTCTTCTTCCTTCTTCCTTCTTCCTTCTTCCTTCTTCCTTCTTCCTTCTTCCTTCTTCCTTCTTCCTTCTTCCTTCTTCCTTCTTCCTTCTTCCTTCTTCCCTCTTCCTTCAAAATTACCAAGGCGAACCAATCATTGTAAAAGCGGCCCAATAATACGGATGCGACAAATTTCGATCGCCCCTAGCCGTCAATTCCGCAGGCAAAGGCA
The DNA here is from genome assembly GCF_020738205.1 of Microcoleus sp. PH2017_24_DOB_U_A. Taxonomy (NCBI): domain Bacteria; kingdom Bacillati; phylum Cyanobacteriota; class Cyanophyceae; order Oscillatoriales; family Microcoleaceae; genus Microcoleus; species Microcoleus sp. PH2017_24_DOB_U_A. The sequence continues at coordinate 10,983 of NZ_JAEQCT010000154.1, read as the reverse complement.
GAGCTTGATTGTTGCCCGATCGCACCAAATAACCATCCTGCAACCGCACTTCCCCGCGCAACATCGCCAACTGCGCTTGCCGCAAAGCCTCAGCCTTAATCGGCGCCGTCCGCAACTGCTGGTAAAACTCGGTCATCAACCCCAAAGTTCCAGCATCTGACACATACCACAAACTCGCCAAAGCCGATTTTACCCCCGCGTGTACCGCCAATCCCGCAAACCCCAACTCAGCCTGTTCGTCTCCCACCGCCGTAGTGCACGCACTCAAAACCAACAACTCCACCTGTGGGTTAGATAACTTCAACTCTTCCAACTGATTTAACCGCAATTTAGTATCCCAAAACTGAATGTAAGAATTTTCTGCACCACCAGGCTGAAAATCGCCGTGAGTAGCTAAGTGAATAATTTTGTATTGGGATTGATTGCGTTTTTCCTTCAAATTTGCCAGCGTAAAACGTTCGTTGAGAAAAGACGCACCATGCCAAATCTTGCCCACAATTGTTGATATTTCGAGCGGCACCGCAGGTAAAGGATTTTGATCGTATTTTTCGGGAAATTTCGACGCACCCATCGCCAAAACTTCCGAACCCTTAACATCGGCATAGCGAGTATCAGTCAAACTCAAACTGGGAATCAGCCCCAAACTATACTTTTCTACTAAAAACTGTTTGCCGTCAAACAAAGCAGCTAAAGGCAAAGTTCGCAAACCGGCATCCATCGAAAACGCCAAGGTGTCAATTTTGTTAGCATCCAATTCCGCTTGCATCGGTGCAATTAACCACTGGTAAAGTTGCTGGGCAGGTTGCTTGTAATCAGAACCAGTCAATGTTTTGGGAGTTCTGATAGCATTAGTGAATTCCTTAGCAACTTGCAGCACTGTTTCGCGACTTGCAGGCACGCTTTTAAACACATTTTTGCCGTCTGGCAATAACAACACAAGTTCTAAATTCTTGTCTTTCACCCAGACGTAAACGATCGCCGGTTTAACTCCCGTCAAGCGATTGACGCTGCTGAGAGTATCTCGGATACTTTGCTGCGTGATTGACTTTTGATCGAGATTTCCACCAAAGTAACGTTCAAATTCCCGGCCCTGAGCTCTATCCCTTTGCTGCACTGCGTCGATCGGACTTATTTGCGCGATCGAAGTCGATCGAGAAATCTCAGGCAGCCTCAAACTCGCGATACTGTCTGTATTGCCACTTCCAGGTTTTTGTGCAGTTGCTCCACCGCCGTTTTCTGTCGCACTAGACGCACCCACATTGTTTTTTAACACCGACTGCGACAGCAAAACAGAGCCGGCAGCAGTCTCGTTCGACCGTTCCTCAACAGGCACAGTAGCAGACCCTGAGGGTACATTTGCGGTACCGCTCTTGGGCGAAGACACGCTCGGAGTCTGAGTGACAATTTGTGGAGAATTGCCTGTATTTTTTAATCCCACAGTGGTAGTTGGTGCTGGACTCGGCAGGCTCAACAGGGGCGCGGTAGCAGTAGTTGAGGAGGTAGCGTTCGACTTCGAGTTTCCTGTCCCAACAGTCGTGGTTGTGCAGTTTCCCGACGGGCAAGTGCTTTGCAACAGCGTCAGCGAACCCGATCGCACCTGTCCGTCTGTAGAAATGCTAACGCTGGCGCGATCGCTCGTCGTTTCGCTTCCAGCAGCCCGGAACAATCCCCCAGCCTGGATTGCCACATCGCCGCCCGTATTTCCATTAGCTTTGATGGAAACAACTTCAACATCTTTCTGCCCGGTAATCTTGCTCGAACCGGCACTTCCCGACTGCGAACTAGAATTGATCACCCCTGTCACGATCCGGCCCGGCGCCACGATCGAGATATCTCCGCCACTTGAGGCACCGAAAGCATTGACATTGCCCACGACTACCGAGCCCGCGCTGCGGATGTTGATATTGCCCGCCGTCCCATTTGCCGATCGAGAGGAAACCGTACCAGCAGTCACATTACCTTGACTGCTAGTGATATTAATCCCTGCATTCGAGGTAACGTCTCCCACTGCCACACTACCGCCCATCAGAGCGATGCTAGCGTTATCAGTTCCCACGATCGCACCAGTTCCCACGATCGCACCAGATCCCAAGGGCGATCGAATCGTCGTCGGATCTTGAAATGTCACCGCCGGCGTTGAATTGGGCGTTGTGGTTGCTGGAGTAATCGCGATCGAGCCGCTACCGTCAGCACGCCCGATCGCGATTGAAGCAAACCCGTTTCGCAGCGAGTTGAATTCCGCAGCAGTCAAGTTCAAAGCCTCAGTCTCAGCAGCACCGGCGATCGTCATATTTTGAGCCGGATCGATTGGTTGCAGCACCAGATTGCCGTTGCTGGCGATCGAATTGTTGCCGCCCGTCAAGTCAATTTCGTTGCCTGTCAGAGTAATATTTCCACCTGTTTCCGAGCCGCCAGCTTCGATCGCGCTAACAGTTACTCCGCCGCGGCCAGTCAGCGTCACATTCCCCGCGCGATCGCCCCTAGTGTCGATCGCGCCAGCAGTCACCGTACCCTCGGCGGTAACGCTCACATCTCCCCCCGACGTGCGCGGCACTTTCGCAGAATTGACATTCGTGTTGATGCTGGGGGGACTTCCTGTGCGTAGCGCAGCCGTAGTCACATTGCCGGTTGTGCTATTGATGCGAATTTCCTGATTGTTGGTAGTGATATTTCCGATGCGGATATTGCCCTCAGCTTTCAGAGTAATTGAGGCATTGTCTGCCCCTGTCAGGGAACTTGTGCTCGTAATTGTTCCCAAACCCGTCGGCGATTGAATAATTAGCGGATCGTAAAATGTGAAATTATTAGCAATCAGAATCGAACCGCTACCGTTGCTGCGGCCGATCGTAATTCCAGCAAACCCATTTTGCAAATTTTCGAGCTCGCTTGCTGTCAGATTCAAATAAGTATTAGTCCCGACATCTCCAGAACCAGCGATCGCAATATTTTGACCGAGATTCCAAGGTTGGAGTACCAAAAAGCCCGTCCCGCTGACCGAATTTTTGTCCCCTTTCAAATTAATTTCATTACCAGTTAAAGTAATGTTTCCCGAACCACCGGCGATCGAACTAACTCCCAGAATATTCCGAGCCGTCAAAGTTACATTTGCCGACGATTTAGAACCGCTAGCATCAAGTTTTTGGGCTGTGACGTTCAGGCCTTCGAGCAAAATATTGCCACTTGTGCCGCCGCTGGAATTCGATGCCGAAACATTGGCTGCAACGGTTGTCCCCGGACTAATTAAACTAATATTTCCGCCGTTGCTGGACAAATTGCCCGCAGTAATTTGACTTCCCTCCAGGGCGATCGCGCCTCCGCGAGTGCTAATTGTATCTCCAGCATTCATCGAAAAAACACCCGCACCATTGCGATCGGCATCTGCTCTCAATGTCACGGATCCAGTAGTTGCGGCAAAGCTCAACTTATTATCCGCCAAATCAGCAATTTTAATATCATTCAGGGCTTCCAGAACCACATTGGTTGTCCCCGAGATACTTTCCAAAGCTCTTCTTGAAATAGTCAGCGAAGAATCGTCCTGGTTTTGCTGCCCTGGTGAAGGCGTTTGTGTTGCCAAAATATTACTGTTAGCAATAACTGCCGCATCCCCCGCAGCTTCTGAGGAATCTGTAATTAAAATATTTTCAGGATCGAACAGCAAAGTCCCCAAACCGTTTGTCCCGGAAGTATCGACAGTGCCGTTAAACATCAATCTTTGCTTCCCCGAAATTTCCACAAACCCGCCAACACCGCTGCTGTTCGATTCAGAAACGCCCGTTGCGCTGATGCGGCCCAAAAATGCTGTTGTGTTGTCCGCCCAGACAAAAACTCTGCCGCCGTTACCCGATCGAGTGGCGTTGGCTGCGATCGAACTTTTGCCATCCACGTAAGTCATTCTGGCATTCGGCACAGTTCCCTCGCCTCGGTAATCTCCCCCGATCCGCACCGTTCCCCCGCCGTCGGGCCCAGAAGCCTCAATCTTCGCGGACAACAGCCCTACCTTGTCGCCCAACACGTTGACAGTACCTCCCGCGCCCCCCCTGGCAGACACGTCCGCAGCACCCGATACCAAAGCAGTTCCAGCACCTGCCGCTACTGTTTGGCCGCCCGTAAGTACGACTTCACCGCGATCGTTCGTAGTTATACCAGTAGCGCTAGCCACGCCGGAACCCGAGAGTAGCTTTGGCAAACTCAGAGGAGAAAACGGCAGAGCTTCCGAACCAGCCACTCCCGCAGCCGGAGCAACTTCTAAACTCAGCAAAAGTCCGTTTTGACTCAACCGCACCAGATTTTGGCCCGGGACAGCCGCCACCGTAATTTGACCGCCTGGCGCTGAAAGTCTCCCCGTACTGATGACAGTACCGCCCAGCAAAGTCAAACTCTGCCCGTTTTCCACAGCCAAGTCACCGGCATTGACAATACTCCCCGGCTGTGCGCCAAAAGCAAAAGTATTCGGTGCTCCCACTAGGCCCGCGTAGTTATTCGCCCCCGTACCGTTGAACCAGCCGCTGTCAAAACCGATACTGCTAGCGGTGGTAGCCAGAAAAGACCCTGGTACGTCTAGTCGCGCATTACTGCCAAAAATAATCCCTGCCGGGTTCATCAGGTACAAATTAGAATTGCCACCGCTAACTTGAATTAGACCGTTAATTAAGGAAGCGTCGCCGCCGACAACGCGGCCGAGGATATTTTTAATGTTTGGGTTGGAGATGAAATTGGCAGTTTCGCCAGAATTTAAACCAAATCGAGTAAAACTGTGGAACAGATTTGCTCCGTCTCTGGAACTTGTGCCACCTGTAATATCGTAGCGAGAGGGCGACGCACCGGGCGTGGTGATGGTGGTTCCGGTGCCGTCTGGGGCTGCCATAATTGGCTCGGCCGCAGCAATTTGAGATTGGCGATAAATTGCCACAATCACCCATCCGCTGCTATCTTCTTTGAAGAAAACCAGGTTGGGGAAAAAATCTAATATCAAAAATCCAGCCAGGGGAATTGCTGCCAGAATCGATCGCACAGCAGATTGAGCTTTCATAAAATTTGCCTCGATCTAGACCTGAATTCAAGTTTTAAATGGAGATTTTAGGTAAAAAACAGTCGATCGCACCCTCATGCTGACAATTCCTAACCCTAACTCTCGATCGCCAATTCCCAATTTCAAGTCTAATTTTAATTGTGTCACCAACATAGCAAATACGGACAGTAAGTGTCGAAACACCGTTGAGTTTAAACAGAGAAAATTATGAGCGATCGAATTGTCCGCACGATCGGCTTAACTGGGGGCATCGCCACCGGGAAAACCGCTATATCTAATTATCTGGCATATACCTATGGATTTCCGATTTTAGATGCCGATATTTACGCCCGCGAAGCTGTGCACCCAGGTTCGCCAATACTAGACTCTATTGTAGAACGATACGGCGCCGTTATTTTGCTCCCCGACGGCAATTTAAACCGCCCCGAGTTAGGAAATATTATTTTTTGTAACGCAGCCGAACGGCAGTGGTTAGATCAACAGATTCACCCTTATGTGCGCCGCCGGTTAGTGGAGGAAACTCAAAGCTACATTGCTGCCTTAAATCTGGTATCCCCAGACACAGATGAATTAGGTACAAAAACTCAAGAAAGCGGGTTTTGGGAAGGCGATCGAGAATTAGAACCAAGTGTGGTTGAAAAAAAACCAGGTTTCGGCGCCCAGACTGACAGGTTGACTTTGGTGTTGGTAGTGCCGCTGCTGTTTGAAGCTAACATGACTGACTTGTGTACCGAAATTTGGGTGGTGTACTGTTCGCCCGAAGTGCAGTTACAGCGGCTGATGCACCGAGACGGCTTGAGTTGCGATCGAGCTAATGCACGGATTAACGCCCAGATGCCGCTAGCTAACAAGTGCCAACAAGCTGATGTTGTTTTGGATAACTCGTCAACCCTCGACTCTCTATTCCTATACATAGATTCGCAAATCAGATCGTAGCCTATGTTACGCGCGACATTCTGATGTGGCATTAGCTTGTCTTCGATCCGAAGCTGCATCTCGATATCAATAAATTATGAAGTTAATCTGAAAACTCGTAAATATCTACAATTTCAGGAATCTGATTCAACAACATATAAATATATAGAGTGCCCAAGCCGCGCCCAGGATACTGTGTTTTTGTGTCTTTAATCCGAGGCTGCATCTCCATATCAATAAATTATGAAGTTAATCTGAAGACTCGTAAATATTTATAACTTACGGTTTCGTTTCCTGGTTGCAAGAGTGTCGCAAAAAGATGGGAAGCCTTGACTGCTGGTGGTTTTCGGCAATTAGTAGGTAACTTGAACTTACAACTGAAACAGTGAGAGAAACGAGGGGTTTTACCCCGTTTGACTAAAATTCAAAAAAATGTATGGGTCATCAATTACCAATTGATGATTTCGCGGCAATTCAATTTTTTTTTTACCTGTTTTTGCCCTGATAGCAGAGTACAGGCTGCGTATCAAGAAATAGAAAATACGACACGGAACTCTATGATGCGCCTTTACTCTTCCATGCTGATGTCAACCCTGCTACTGAGTAGCACAGCAGTTAACGCTCAAAGCTTAGAAACCCGATCGACCTTTTTCTCTCAAGACAAACCTGCTCCCGAAATTATGACCGTCCAAGCCAACGCTCAGATATTTTACGCAGATAACGATAAAGATACCTTGCCCGAACGAGGCAGCGGGAGATAAACCCAAACAATGGATGTTTTTGCTAAACAAAGCAAAATAAATCGGCCGATTACTTTGAGTATTTTTCCCTACTCTGTCGAGGGAGATAAATAAGTAATGAGGGCATTCTTAAACGAAGAGTTAAACGCAATTACTTCCAGATTGGCTGAAGCGATGTTGGATCGGGGAGCAAAAATCTCTGAAAAAAAAACACAACACAATGAATACTACCATCAAGTTAATTTGTTTGAGTACGCTATTAGTTAGCGCTCTTGTGATTCCTCAAAAACTAGCAAACTTTTCAATTGCAGAACATCAGTTCAATAAATCGCAACAACTGCTATTAGCAGCTAAAGATACCAAAAACGATGCACAAAGGTGTAGAACCTCGCCGTCTCCGGGATGTTCTCGCCGAGACTCGCACGCGATCGCAGAAACCAGACTTTTTGAGTCTTGAGACTTTCTCGACTGATGCTGATACCGTCAGTCAACCCAATCAAAATCAAAAATGGTACGATCGATTCATATCAAATCCGGTAGCATCGTCCTGTATTCAGATCTCTATTCTCTCCCTCTGTGTCCTCTGTGTTCTCTGCGGTTAAATAATTTCCATGCAACCAGACATGATATCACCCTAAAATTTCAGGTTTTAGATCAAAAAAAATAGGTAAAGCGCTAGTAGGAATCTGGCGCTTTACCTAGTAGATATTCCACGGTTTTGAAGCTCTACTCTTCCGCAGCTTCGCCGCCAACCACGACATCCCGGATCCGCAAACTCGGGCCGCCGCAGCCCACGGGTAAACCGCTTTGTCCTCCCTTCCCGCAGCCGCCGGATTCATCCCAGTAGAAATCGTCGCCGATCGCCTCAATATCCGCTAAAGTGCTGAAAACATTACCCGAAAGAGTTACATCCCGCACCGGATTGTCCAGTTTGCCATCGCGAATCATCCAAGCTTCGCCGGCGCTGAAAGTAAACATTTCGCCGTTAGTCATGCCGCCTTGCCAATTGCGCGCGAAAACACCCTCTTTGATACCAGAAAATAAATCCGCAACCGGCGTATCGCCCCGTTCGATCCAAGTATTCGTCATGCGGACGATCGGCGGATAGTGATAATTTAAACAGCGAGCATTGCCCGTAGGCGTTTCTCCCAACTTACCCGCAGTTTCCCGCGAGTGCAGCCGCCCAACTAAAGCGCCGTCTTTAATTAACTGAGTCGTAGTCGCCGGAGTCCCTTCATCGTCATAGAAATAGCTGCCCCGGTGTCCCTGTGGCGCAGCACCGTCGAAAATTTGCAAGTTTTTCGGGCCGAACTGGCGGCCGAGGGTCATAATTTCCAAGATGTCAGGATTTTCGTAGGCCATGTCAGCTTCTGAAAGGTGTCCGAAGGCTTCGTGGACGAACAATCCGCTAAGTATTGGGTCGATGACGACGGTGTAGGTGTTGCCTTGGACGGGGGGCAAGGCTAGGGAGTCTACCGCGCGCTGGGCGGCACTGCGAACTTGGGTATCAAGTTCGGTTAAATCTTCGTAAGCTTTCCGCGAACCAGTGGTTTCGCGGCCGGTTTGTACGGTTTCCCCGCTGCGGGCTGTGGCGGCAAACCGCATTTCCATGTCTGCCCAACCTTGTTCGAGCATCGTGCCTTCGGAGGTGGCGAGGATCGTGCGCTGGGTGCTGTCGCCGTAACGCACGGAGATGGTGGCGATGCGGGGGTCTATGCTGCGTAGGATGGCTGCGTAGCGATCGCACAATTGCTTTTTCTCAATTAGCGGCACCAGACGGGGGTCTGTTCCTGTCAAAGGCAGGAAGCAAATGTCTTGTACTGGCGTAACTGGCGCGAGAATCGTTTCTTCTTCGCCGATCAGTTTGGCTGCGGCGATGGCTTCTTCGATTCTTTCGGCGAGGGTGGAAAGTCGGTTAAAACTGGCAAAGCCCCAGCCGCCTTTGTGACAAGCTCGGACTTGGCCGCCAATTGAGACTCCTTCGCTGAGGGTTTCAATTTTTTCGCCCCGCAGCAGGATGTCTGTGCCTTCGGCTTCTTCGAGTCGAATTGCTAGATAATCTACTTGGTTGCGGTAGCGTGCCATTAACTCTGACAACAGATTTTTCGAGTCGGCGATCGAGGTGGGCATAAGGAAAGCACGGTGTTTAACTGCATCCATTTTGCACTTTTGCCGGGGCGATCGGGTGGGTTCGTCAAAAATATCGCCCGCAGCGCGGAGATTGCGACTTAATTTGTACGGTTCTGCCAATAACGATAGTTGACAAATGTGGATATCCTGTGAGTTAGGAGCAAAGCGCAAGAAATTATGCGGGATTTTTGGGTTCTGCTGGTGCTTGAATTTTTACTCCTGAACATTCCTATAAATAAATACTTCATCCTTCATACCTGGTGAAGGTGGGTTTATACCTACTGTGAATACTTACTTTTTACCGACAATCAGCGAGATTTTAGCCTCCGAGGCCTTAGAAAATGACCTCAGTCTGTTTGATGTGAAGTTGGCTGGAGAAAACAACCGCCCGAAGTGTCCTGGGAGTCGTGCGGCTTCCCGGCCCAAAGCTGAACAGGAATGGTACGGGGCGATCGCAACTTTGAATCAAATGCTCGCGAAGCAAACACACTGTCTCTCCCCATCCCCCGTCCCCAATTCCTGTCAGGGATTGATTTTGTCGGGCCCATCTTCGGTTTTGACTGAGCCGGTGGTGGCTTCGGGCTTTGCTAATTGGATTTTTACCAGTATTCCTGACAACGATGCAGCTTTGTGGTCTTTTCGTGCTAGACAAACTTTAGCTTTGCTACCGGCCGCTGACAAGCAAAGATCCGTGCCTGCGACGGCCCCGACTTTGGCTTTGGCGATCGGCGATCCTTTGGCGAACGAACAATTTTGTGTGGTTTTAACGGCTAGTTTTAGTCTGGTGATGGTTTTGGGTGAAAATGCTGCGGGAATGCCGGCTTTTCTATTTTCCTTCGACCCCCAAGTCGTCGCCAAAGCTTGGGAAGTTTTGCGGCGCCGCGTAACTGAAAGTGAATGTTTGCTTGCTAATTCTGACGGTCGATTCAATTTGCGATCGCACCAATTAACTCCTAATTCTACTCACGATTCTACTCATAAATTAGATGCGCTATTCCAGCAGTTTTTGCCTGTTGCTCCCAAATATCAAACAGTCGCGCTGTTCACCAGCTTGTTGTTAAATAATTTGCCTGTTGGGAAAGAGGAAGCAGGCAGGCTCAAGGATGAAAGAGTTGAGGATAGCCTGAAAGGTAGGCAAGATATCAAGTGCAAGTCTGCAATTCCTCACGCTACTAAAGAGGTGGAGTTGCTACAGGCGATCGCCCACGAAGTCCGCACTCCTTTGGCCACCATCCGCACCCTGACTCGGTTGCTGCTGAAACGCCCCAAACTCGATCCAGTGGTGGTGAAGCGTTTGGAAACCATCGATGCTGAGTGTACCGCTCAGATCGATCGCTTCGGTTTAATTTTCCGCGCCGTGGAAATGGAAATGTCGCAAGCTAAAAATTCCGCATTGCAGCTAACAGCCATGTCCCTCGGTGAAGTGCTCCAAAATAGCATTCCTCGCTGGCAAAAACAAGCGATTCAGCGCAACCACACTTTAGAAGTGATTGTGCCCCAAAAATTGCCGGCGGTAGTCAGCGATCCGACGATGTTGGATCAGGTGTTAACTAATTTGATTGAGAATTTTACTCGAACTTTGCGATCGGGAAGTCGCATTCAGGTAGAGGTGACGTTGGCTGGGAGTCAATTAAAATTGCAGTTAGAATCGGAACACTTACCTGAAGGTAACGGCGTATCGACTTTTGGAGGATCGGCGAATGCTCCTTTGCGATCGATCGGGCCTTTGCTCATGGTACAGCCGGAGACAGGAAGTTTGAGCTTAAATTTGAGCGTCACTAAGAATTTATTTCGCGCTGCTGGCGGCAAGCTGGTAATTCGCCAGCGCCCCCAAAAGGGTGAGGTGATGACCGTATTTTTGCCGCTGCAATAGTTACAGCTAGAGCACAAGGCATTTTAAACAAGCGGTAGCGCGATCGCAAATTCTGTTCCTTCTGCCAATACCGAATCACAATTGATACTCCCCAGCCCACTCCGGGACGGGGATTTTTGAAGAGTCCAGATGCGAACTTTTAAAGGCGAAATCAAAGCGCCCCTACTGACTCCTTTTAGGCATAGCCCTAAAGTTGCCGCTACTTTTCGCAAAATGTTCGCAGCGCCATTGCAGTCTGCATTAATTTTGCTTCCATCTTTTGACCGATATAATCCACGATTAACGCGCTTTCCAGA
>NZ_JAEQCT010000153.1:0-11236 GCF_020738205.1 Microcoleus sp. PH2017_24_DOB_U_A | reverse complement strand
GCCACAAGCTTGAGGGTCTAGAGGGATATTTGAATGTCCCACTGTCGCCCTTTTGGGTGGGCCCGAATCCCCGTCGCTTTAGCCCTGGGGAGGTTCAAAACCGCCAATCTTACAAAAAAGCTCGCAGCCCCCAGACTAAAGTCTGGGGATGCAAGGGTATAGCAGCAAAATTGACAGAAATTCTAGTTAAAAACCACAATTGTGTACAGAAGGGCACACATCACCAACAATGGGTGGTGTCACAATTGCGGCTAATCCTACAATGCCATCCGTTTTTCAGCAGTTCCGCAGCACGCATTCCTGTTCGTGTCGGCGATCTCTGGAATAGGGCAAACCTAATTCAACCGGGCGCACAATGCCAAAATCAGTTAATAAACCATTAAAACACCATTCGCAATCTCTAAAAAGATTCCAGCAATCACACCGTTGCTTTACCGTATCACTAGCCGTTGAGCAGCAATGCCAACTGAACCTCCCTTGCCCTAGGCCCGGACTTCTGTAAACTGGGAAATAGTTTCACACATACTTGAGTCAGGTGCGACCTGTCTCACTCAAAAGATGAACTTGCCCGCTGTCCTAGCTTAGACTAACCCTTACACTTAAGCTTCTGTAAAGGTCTATGAATCCTCCTGCATCTTCCACAAATTACTCTTCTCTGGACAACGTGATAGATGTCACTCCTATCAGCAGTGAAAATAATCAACCCTACTCTACCCCTACGCCTTCTCCCTCTCCCGAACCCGTGGTTGCTCCTGCCCCTACCAGCAGCAGTGCAATTATCCCGCGCCAAGGAGTCACAAACATTCTTGCTCACCTAAATAAGGAAAGTTCCGTAGCAGCAGTTAAGGAAGTAGAAGAAAAACTTAAGGTTGTCAATCAAACCCTGGGAATGCTCGATAACATCCTGGAGAGCGAGGGATTTGACGCTATCCTCAACGATATGTTGCAGTCGATTACCCTCAAAACAGGGGAATTGCTCAATGCCGATCGCACTACGATATTTTTATTAGACGACGACAAAAATGAACTCTGGGCAAAAGTTGCCAAAGACGAAAATGGCAAAAGCATAGAAATCAGAGTTCCCGCCCACGTGGGCATCGCCGGAGAAGTAGCCACCGAGAAAAAAGTGGTTAACATCCCTTACGATTTTTACAACGATTCGCGATCGGCTAACGCCAAAAAAGTTGAAGAAAAAACGGGCTACCGCACTTATACAATGCTGGCAATGCCCCTGCTAAAGGAAGAAACAAACGAGTTAGTAGCAGTCGTTCAACTGATTAATAAACTAAAACCCGATCACCAAAATCACGCTAGTTTAGATCGACAAATCGACAGGGCTGGATTCACGGAAGAAGACGAACGAGTTTTCAATGAATTTGCTCCCTCAATTCGCCTAATTCTAGAATCCTCCAAATCTTTCTACGCAGCAACTCAGAGACAGCGGGCCGCCACGGCGCTGATGAATGCCGTAAACGCTCTTTCTAAGAGCAGTCTCGACTTAGAAGATACCCTCAAAAGGGTCATGGATCAGGCCAAAGAACTCATGAATGCCGATCGCAGCACCCTCTGGCTGATCGACGAAGATAAAGATGAACTGTGGACGAAACTTCCCAACAAAGAAGGCACACTTACAGAAATTCGCATACCCAGAACAGCCGGTTTTGCAGGAATCGTCGCCCAATCCAGCGAACACCTGCTGATTTCCTTTGACGTGTACGACGACCCCCGCGCCAAAACTTCGCGAGATACCGACCAAAAAACAGGCTACCGCACTTGCAGTATGCTGTGTATGCCAGTGTTTAACTCCGACAACAAATTGATTGGAGTTACGCAGTTAGTCAACAAAAAACGACAAGGAGAATTCCCGCCCTACAACCCGGCAGATTGGCCTCAGGCCCCCGAACAGTGGAAAGCGAGTTTCAATAAAAACGACCTGGACTTTATGCAGTCGTTTAACATCCAAGCAGGAGTGGCCCTGCAAAATGCCAAACTGTTTGCAGAAGTCAAACAGCAAGAACAAAGACAAAAAGATATGCTGCACGCCCTGACTAACGGCGTGATTTCTACAGATAAAAAAGGCAATATAGTTGCGACAAATCCCAGCGCCCAAAAATTACTCGGTGTCAGCGAGGCAGAATTAGCAGAAGGCCAATCTTTGCGCGAGTTAATTAAGTTAGAAAAAGGCGATTTTGCCAAGTGGTTCGATGCGTCTTTGTCTCCAGAAGACGATAACGATCGCCAGCAGTATTACCCCGATCAAGTTTTGCTCTCCTGTGAAGGAAAATCGCAGAGTATCAATCTCTCGATCAACTCAATGACCGATGCTACCGATCCCAACAAAGTCAACGGCGCGTTAGTCGTCATGGAAGATATTAGCAGCGCCAAGCAAGTCAAAAACTTGATGTACCGTTACATGACCCCAGAAGTAGCCGAAGCACTGTTAGCTTCAGGGGATACAGGATTGGGCGGCAAGCGCAAGGAAGTTTCGGTGCTGTTCTCAGATATTCGCAGCTATACCACACTTACGGAAAAATTGCAAGCTGAAGAAGTGGTGGTGATGCTCAACAAGTATTTTGAAGTGATGGTAGATGTCGTATTCGAGTACGGAGGCACTCTCGACAAATACATCGGCGACGCTCTGATGGCAGTTTTCGGCTCTCCGGCGCCCCTAGAAGATCATGCTTGGTGCGCGATGCAAACGGCAGTGAAAATGCGAGCAGAACTCGATAAATTCAATCTCGATCGTATAGCTAATGGTGAGTTGCCCATCAGTATTGGTATGGGCATACATTCCGATCAAGTTGTCAGTGGCAACATTGGCTCAAGTAAACGCATGGAATTGACTTCTATAGGAGATGGCGTCAACCTCGCCTCTCGCTTAGAAGGCGCCAGCAAGCAGTACGGAACTGACTTAATTATTAGTGACAATACCTACAAGCATTATCACGAGAGAGTCTACGTGCGGGAACTCGACTTCATTACCGTCAAAGGCAAAAGCGAACCAGTTATCATTTACGAACTCGTCGGCATCAAAGAAGGATACTCGCCCATTGGCAAGTCACTAACCGAAAAACAGCAACAAGTTGTAGAACATTATAATAAGGGTCGCGAACATTACAAGACGCCAGTCACTCACAGACTATCTGACAGTGAGGTGAAAAATATCTTAGATGATGTCGCCCAAATGCCGGAGACAGAAATCAAAAAACTTTCCTACAGTGTCGAGGAACAGTTGGAATACGAACTAAAGAAGTTGTTATATCAACTCAAAAAGCTGTCAGAGTACGATCCCAAAAATCTGTCTGAAGCAGATAAACTAATCGTGCTGTTGCAGCCAGAAATCCAACTGTTGAAATTGGAAGGTCTCAAAAACCTCTCGGAAGATGAAGCCAAAATGTTGCTGCAAGCCAAAATCAAGCAGCTATCAGCAGACGATATTCAATCGTTGCAAGAGGGCGAGGTTAAAAAACTGTTGGAAGCAGACATCTTAGAACCATCAAATCCTAAAATTAAAAGGCTGAAACCCGCACAGATCAGGCAGCTATTGCAGGCTAAAATTAAAATTAAAGCCTCCGAGACAGTGATAGAAATGTTAGAGGAGGAATTTGAAAATCTGGGACTCGATCGCGTGAAAAAACTCCTCAGCGAGTTTAAGAAAGTCTTAGAACCAAAAGCCAAGCAAGCTTTTAGAGACGCAGAACGCGAATTTAACCTTGTTCTGGACATTGAACCCAAAAACAAGGCAGCTAAACTGCACGTCGATCGCTGCGGGTTATATAAGCTCAGCCCTCCCGACGTACTAAACTGGGACGGCGTATGGAATCTCAAAGAAAAATAGCAGCGGTACCCGGTGCGGAGGGGGCGATCGCGATCGGGAGTGCACCTCCCCTCCAATCAATTAACCTTAATATCCTGTTGGGGCAATTTTAAATCAGCTCCAGCAGGTATGATTGTTAGATAACCGGACTTGGGATCGCTTGCCTCGCCACCGCCAGATACCCGCATTGTGCGGTGTTTGGCGACAACAAACACAGCACTTCTACCTTCAGAAGAGCTTCCAAAAAAAATTAGGACTTGCGCCAGCATTACCCAGTTTTTAAGAAAAATCTGGGGCAAAGGCGACCTAACATCCACTCAAAAACCGGGTTTTTTACCCCGCGCCCGTAAGTCTTAATAACTTTGGCGCCTCCTAAAAGCAGCTTGCTTTCAGCAGAAAGCTAACGTTCTAGTCTTAGATATAGAAAACTACTAGCATCAGTTATGGATAATTGGAATTCGCAATCGGGAGATATTGAGTCGGTAGATCAGGTTTACCAACTATTGCTAGAGATTGCCCGCAGCTCGCTGTCAGATATCCCCAGAATCCCCGAAAACATCACTCAAAAGTCTCTTCCCCTGCTCCAAAAATTACAAAGCATTCAGCAAAGACCACAGGGACAAGGGTTTAAATCTGATTGGTTTTCGGTAAACGATCTCGAATGGGTGGCTCAAGTCCGCCAACTGCTCGAAGAACTGACCCGCCAGTCTTTGTCGGAACGGCCCAAAATGCCAGAAAACATGGCGGGCAGAGCTTTGAGTCTCGCAGATAAGGCACAAAGCATCAAAGAAACCATAGAAAATGCAGCCTCCAGCCCAAAAGATGAAGATGATAACTCGTTTCAGTCTCCAGAGACGCTGCTGAATTTATTGCACCAGAGTTTAAAAACTCAGCGGGCCAAAAGCTACCAACCAGACGCTCCCGAATGGCACCAACTCATGACCATGCTAGATGTAGTGCAGTCAATTTACAAGCAAATTCAACGTTAAATTTAAGCTTGAATCAGGGGCATTTTTATGGTGTTTAAAGGCGCTGGTTCTTTGGCAAAAAAAAGTTTTTTGCCGTAGCAATGTCGGACAAGGCATCGTGCGGCGTTCGTACTCCAAAACAATCACTCTGAGCTCGCTAGGAGGAAACGGCATTGCCGTTTCCCTAGCCCGATCGATCCTAGGGAAACTGGACGTGCCGTTTCCTGAGTGTGGGTAATATTAATTGCGATACCACCAGGTTCGATCTAAATCGCTTAAACAAGTGCAGACAATTGCAGCTTGGCCAGCTAAGCTGGGTTCAATCGCTTCAGTGGCAGGTGAACATGAGCGGACAAAACATCGGGGATTTGTTAGGAGAAATATTAGAAAATCGGTATAAGTGCTCACGGCGACTAGGCAAGCAAGCCGGACGGCAAACATTACTCGCCCGCGACTTAAAAACCCAACAGCAAGTAGTAGTCAAACTCCTGTCATTCAGCAGCGATTTCAACTGGGAAGACTTGAAACTGTTCCAGCGAGAAGTCGAAACTTTAAAATCCCTATCCCATCCTGCAATTCCCCGATATCTCGACTCCTTTGAAATCGACACACCCAGCCGCAAAGGATTCGCCCTAGTTCAGACTTACATCGAAGCCAAATCCCTCCAAGAGTATCTCTCAGACGGCCGCACCTTCAGCGAAAATGAGGTCAAACAATTAGCCACAGCATTACTAGACATCCTCGGATACCTGCACCAGCGACAGCCGCCGGTGATTCACCGCGACATTAAACCCAGCAATATTTTGCTCAAAAATCGATCGGGCAACAGCGTCGGCGAAGTCTACCTAGTCGATTTTGGTGCTGTTCAAACCCTAGCCACGCAACAGGGAAAAACCGTCACCGTTGTCGGAACTTATGGTTATATGCCACCCGAACAATTTGGCGGGAGAGCAGTTCCAGCTTCCGATTTGTACGGCTTGGGAGCAACATTAATCGCCTTAATTACCAAGCAGCATCCAGCCGATTTGCCGCAGCAAGATTTGCAGCTCGAATTCGAGCAATTCACGGAATTAAGTCCCGGTTTTAGCAATTGGCTGAAGTGGATGACGCATCCCAGTTTAGAACGCCGTCCCGCCTCAGTTCAGATTGCCAAAGAAGTTCTGGAAAAACCGCAGCAAATAGATAAATATTCCCGGCCAGTGAGACAGGGGAAAATTGTGAGTACCGACGAATTGTTCTGGAATGCGATCGAGGTCGGAATTTCGACAGGAACTAAAGCTATAGGAGCTTGTGCAGTAATAATTTTAAGCATCATTGCGATGGGGTTTTGGGAGCAAATTTTTATCGGAGGATTCTGGAGCGTTCTTTTCGCCTTGCCTCTGGCGTTAGCGAATGGAATAATCGCAGCAATTGTGACGTGCTTTTGGTTTTCCCCCCTAACTAATCCCAAACTTCACCGACAGGTTTTAAATGCAATTAGTATCGTGACATTTACCTCGGCGACCAGTATTTTCTTGTGGCCGATGATGGAGGATTGGAAGGATGAAGGGACGTGGAATATTATTAATGATGGAGAGCTTTCCATGTCTGAAATTAGCTTTATACTTGCAATATCGCTAATTGTAGGACTGTCAATGGGGACAGCTAGCAAGTCTATTGCCCGGTGGTATCAAAAAGCAAGCGGACTATAATCTAAAATTTACAGGAATTAGGCACTCTGACTTCTAGAAACCGGGTTTTTACGAAAATACGCGTTGTAACCGCCAGACTCGCTAAAAAAACCGATTTCTGAACCCCGACGCTCGCTTCAAATTAAAATAAAGGTCAACACGGTTAACTTAAGAGATGACAAGAGGGAAAACTCATGAAAAATAGATACTGTGATTGCTTCGTTCCTCGCAATGACCATCTTAAGTGAACCGTATTGAAATAAAGGTAATAAAACATGACTGGTAAAATATTAGCAGAAAGCTATGAAGTGCAGCGAATACTGGGAAAACAAACCGGTCGCCAAACGCTGCTGGCTCGCGATTTACAAACTCAAGAATTAGTTGTCATCAAACAGCTCTTCCTCGGTAGCGATTTTGAATGGCAAGACCTCAAGCTATTTGAAAGGGAAGCGGAAACTTTAAAAGCACTTTCTCACCCAGGAATTCCTCGGCACCTCGACTACCTGGAAATTGACGAACCAGACAGTAAAAGCTTTGCCTTGGTACAGACTTATGTAGAGGGAAGAACTTTAGAAGAACATTTGCGCTGCGGGCGTACTTTTAGCGAAAGTGAGGTGAAAGAATTAGCTAAATTGCTGTTAGCAATTTTGATGTATTTGCACGAGCAAAATCCGCCTGTTATTCACCGCGATATTAAACCAAGCAATATCTTACTACACAGCAGATCCGGCCATAGTGTCGGACAAGTTTATTTAGTTGATTTCGGTTCGGTGCAGAACCAAGCTGCAAAGTTTGGCGGCACAATTACAGTAGTCGGAACTTATGGATATATGGCACCGGAACAATTTGGCGGGCGATCGGTTCCGGCTTCTGACCTTTACGGTTTAGGTGGAACTTTAATTTATTTGGTAACGGGCTTGCATCCCATGGAACTATCGCAGCAGGATTTGAAAATTCAATTTGCCGATCGCGCGAAGCACCTCAATCCTAATTTGATTCATTGGCTGGAGTGGATGACCGAACCGAGCTTGGAAAAACGGTTATCTTCGGCTGATAAAGCATTCCGATCGCTCGACGAAAATCCCTGTGCTATCAACAAAATCAAAAAAAATCCTCTTGTAGTGCAACCGCCAGAAAGCGATATTAAACTCACAAAAAATTCGGAGTTTA
This sequence comes from Microcoleus sp. PH2017_24_DOB_U_A, assembly GCF_020738205.1. Lineage (NCBI taxonomy): Bacteria > Bacillati > Cyanobacteriota > Cyanophyceae > Oscillatoriales > Microcoleaceae > Microcoleus > Microcoleus sp. PH2017_24_DOB_U_A. The sequence continues at coordinate 3,611 of NZ_JAEQCT010000153.1, read as the reverse complement.
TAGAAATTATAATTCCACCTAAGGAAGTCGATTTTAGTTTGATTGCCTGGTTCTCGGCTGCGGTTGCTGCAAATATCCTTTTAAGGATAGGTGGTTCCAATTACCTATCGGTAATCAATAATTTATTAAGGAATTCGTTGATTATGCTATCAGGAAGTTTACTAGCTGCTGTAGTAGTAACACTTCTCTCTGCATTATTTCGGGAATTGCGTGTTAGAATAGATCGGCATCAAATCTCCTATACCAGCAATCTTCTAGGGCTGAAATGGAATTATCCACGATCGATCTCCAGACAGGAGATTTGTCAATTGGAAATTAGGCAATACAATTCCAACATTTATCAGATGCTTATTCAAGCTGGCAAGCAAAAATATCAACTAGGAGAAAACCAGGGACTAAGTGAATCAGAAATCACATGGTTAGCAACAGAACTAAGCCAGTGGTTGGGATTGAAAATTAAAAAAACTTTGACAGAGGGGAAAAATAATATCTGGTTCTGAAAATATCTCGATCGCCCAAACAAACCATTCCCCTCTCAAACTGTGGGATGGGCGTCCCGCCCGTCCAATCTATTGTTCGTGGGATGTCCCGCCCGTCCGCTGTATCTTCTCGCACTCCCCCGCTTTGTATCCAGCTTTATGCAGCATCGATCCCGATCGCCCGTAAAATGCTATGAAAGGGATTTGGCAAGTAGCACTCATCCCCGATCATCTGTTAAGTTGGAGATATTATTGTGGACTTATCGCTAATTCCGGCACAGCCGAAACCAGGACTGCTTAACGTCCTGATCGAAATTACCGCCGGTAGCAAAAACAAATACGAGTTTGATAAAGAGATGCAAGCCTTTGCACTCGATCGCGTGCTCTATGCCTCAGTGCAATACCCTTGCGACTATGGCTTCATACCCAACACCTTAGCCGATGACGGTGACCCCCTCGACGGCATGGTGATGATGGACGAGCCCACATTTCCAGGGTGCATCATCGCGGCCCGTCCGATCGGAATGCTGGAAATGATCGACGGAGGCGACAGAGATGAAAAACTGCTGTGCGTTCCCGACAAAGACCCCCGTTACGCTCACTATAAGTCCCTCAAAGACGTAGCCCCACACCGCTTGGACGAAATAGCCGAATTTTTTAGAACCTACAAAAATTTGGAGAAAAAAGTGACCGAAATTCTGGGTTGGCAAGATGTCGATCTAGTAATGCCGTTAGTCGAAAAGTGCATCGCAGCCGATCGCAAATAGGTTCCAAGCGCCTGCATCCTCGACTGCAACCCGAGTAACAATTCAGGAAGCCGAACTTAATGCAACCGATCCGCGTCTAGGACGTGCAGTCGAGGAGGGGGTGGCTAGAATGTAAAATCATTGGTGAATCCCCAGTCACCGGAACGGAATTCCTCAAACCGCCACCCCCGGCACAATCTTGAAAAAAATCCTAGTCATAGAGTAAGATTAAGCGCAAATTCTCAGCAAGCGGGCGAATGCGTTCTACTTTTGAGGAAAATTTACCCGAACACTGACATCAACGCTATCTTAATCTCAGGACAGTTCCGCACGCCGGGCAGCCCACAGGGTGCAAAAATGGTCTCTAAAGCGTGATATCTGTTACAGCAACCGATCGCGCACGGGTTGAGGCTTCTAACAACCCAAGTGTTCGGTAAGTCTGATTTCCGGGTTTGGTACTCGGATAGTTTTCTATAAAGCGTTTTATAGTACGGATTGCTAAAAACTAAACACTAAAAACTAAACACTAAGATCTCAACTCCCAAGTTCCTGCGCCCAAACCTAAAAAAGATGCCAGATTCCGCACCCTCTCAAACCACTCCAGAGCCTTCCGATCAGAAAGCCAGTATGGAAAATAGTCCTTTGACCGAGTTTGTCGTTCAGTTTTGGGGCGTGCGGGGCAGCATCGCCACCCCCGGCAGCAAAACAATTCGCTACGGAGGTAATACCTCTTGCGTAGAAATGCGCTTGGGGAAAAAACGCCTGATTTTTGATGGTGGCACCGGTCTGCGAGTTCTGGGCCTCAACCTGCTGCGACAAATGCCGGTCGAAGCCCATATGTTTTTCAGCCACACTCACTGGGATCACATTCAAGGATTTCCATTCTTTACTCCTGCCTTTATCCCGGGGAACTGCTTTCACATTTACGGAGCGATCGCCCCCAACGGCACTACAATCAAACAGCGTCTTGCCGATCAAATGCACCACCCCAATTTTCCAGTCCCCATCCAGGTGATGCAGTCAGACCTCAAATTTAACGATTTGACCCCAGGGGATATTCTCGAACTCGACGATGTGAAAGTCGAAACGGCATTGCTCAATCACCCGAATACCGCGATCGGGTATCGAGTCACCTGGGAGGGACACACGGCCGTCTACTGCACCGATACAGAGCATTTTCCCGATCGGCTGGACGAAAATGTAGTACACCTAGCTCGCGACGCAGACGTGCTGATTTACGACGCCAACTACACCAACGAAGAGTATTACGACTTCAAAAACCCAAAAGTCGGCTGGGGACACTCAACTTGGCAAGCCGGAGTAGAAATAGCGAAAGCTGCGGGAGTCAAAAAGATCGTGATGTTTCACCACGATCCCGGTCACGACGACAATTTTCTCGATCGCGTCGAAGCAGACGTGCAGGCAGCATTCGCCAATAGCTGCTTGGCCCGCGAAGGCATGAGCATACCAGTAATCTAGAAAACCCATCCATGCGGGCTGGGAAAAAACTCCTCCAGACCGCAGAAATTAGCAGCCAGAACGCAGAAACAGAATGAATCACGAAACTCCCCCCAAGTATCGCTCTCGTGGCTTGCGGGGGCTTTACTCAACATTGCTGGTGTTGATAATTGTCTGCTGTACAGGAGGCGGATGGGTGGCAGCCCAGACTGCGAACTCCAACACTCCAGCGCGACTTGCTCAAGTGTCTGCTATTGAAGATAATGGCACTGTCGATCGCATCCCCGAACGCTACCAACTCGGACAGCAACTCTACCTAGAAAACTGCGCCACCTGTCACATCGGCTTACCCCCGCAAGTATTGCCAACAGAAACCTGGCGCCGCTTGTTGCAAGATTCCCAACACTACGGACAAACCTTGAAACTCCTAGTAGACCCGCCCCGGCTGCTAGTGTGGAACTACCTGCAAACTTTTTCCCGTCCCGAAGCCAAAGACGAAGAACTAGCTTACCGAGTCGCCACCTCTCGCTACTTCAAAGCTTTGCACCCCAGAGTCAAGCTGGCGCAACCAGCAAATATCAGCAGTTGCGTTACTTGTCACCCAGGTGTGTCTAAATACAATTTCCGCCAGCTTACCCCTGAGTGGGAAAATTCCCCGTAAGGAATCTTAAGTTCTTGATTGAGGAAAATCAGAATTCAAGTCTGAGCGATCGAACTACTGAAAAAGCAGGACTGAAGTCCTTACTACAAACCTTATAAAATCTGTTCGTAGTGAGGACTTTTGTTCTCGGAAAAAGCAGGACTGAAGTCCTCACTACAAACCTTGTAAAATCTGTGAGGACTTTAGTCCTCGGGGTGCATCTGGCGCAAGGAAGAGGGCGAAGCATGACCGCATATAAGTTATTAGTTATCATCTCCTATTGTCTGC
>NZ_JAEQCT010000152.1:0-14073 GCF_020738205.1 Microcoleus sp. PH2017_24_DOB_U_A | reverse complement strand
AAGATTGTCGAAAGCATATTGAGTTATCTTCTGGCAAATTCCCGCTTCTTTAATCCATGTAAACTCAGGCTTTACATGATTGTTAAAGAATTTCTTGAGCAGGTATTTATTGGGCTTCAATCCATCTTGATAAAGGTAACACCAAGTAGCCAATCCCCAGTTATAAGTAAATCTCGCTATTCCAGCGTGCTTGCTCATGACTGTTGTCTGAGTCTTGTTTAGTTTTAACTTTGTTTTGATGGATAAAAGCATTGTTCGACCTCAATACTGTATTTCACCGATCGCCCGACAGGGTAGGTTTGGCTGGTAACTTCCCCGAAACATCCCAGCGCAAGCGAGTATCTTTACTGACAATCCAAGGTTTTTTGGGAATCGCCCAGGGTTTGAACAGGTACATCGTAGATTTGTCTACAAGTGTACTACCTTGTCTATTTAATCGCTAGCTAGGTACTAGCTCTGCTAGCCTCGATATATTCTGAATTCACCGCTATGATACTCTGAATGGACTCCGGCTCAAGTTAAATTTATGAAAGCAACCGTTGAGCAACTGGCCCAAATTGGGATATTTGCCAGCTTAAACCGAACTGATTTAGAGCAACTGCAAGAACATACAGCAATTCGGAGTTACCGACAGGGAGAAGTTGTGATGTATGAGGGCGATCGCATCCCCGAAAAATTATACACGCTTTTGAGCGGTTCGCTGCGGGTAGCAAAAACAGCGGCGGCGGGCAAAGAAACAATTTTGCGTACTTTATTTCAGGGAGATATTTTTGCCGCACCTGCTTTGCTGGGTAACGGAGTTGCGTCGGCAACGGTGACGGCAGAAACTGACGTGCAAGTTCTTACCACAGAACGGGAATTTTTGCTAGCAGCAATTCGGCAAAATCCTGAGATTGCTTTGCGAATATTGGCGGTTTTTAACCAGCGGTTGCAGCAACTGCACGAGACTGTACACGGTTTGGTGTCGGAAAGGGCGATCGTGCGGCTGGCGAGATTCATTCATTACTTTGGCATCGAGCAAGGTACGAAGATTGTGGATAATAGTGTATGTTTAGAAAAACGTTTTCCCTACTATCAAATTGCTCGCAGTATTGGCATCACCTACGAAGAATGCGTGCGGTTGTTTAAGAAACTCAAGCCATTTGTATCTTACAGTCGAGGCGGAAAAATTACTGTGTTGGATTGGAAACAACTGGAGGCGATCGCCTCTGGAGAAGACATAGATTAATGAAGGGAAGAAGTACATTGATTCGGTAGGTTTATCGCTAAGTTTTGATCCCCCTAAATCCCCCTTAAGAAGGGGGACTTTGAAGAAAACTTCGGTTCCCCGAATCGTTGTGGCGACTTTGATGCTCTTGTCCCCCCCTTCTTAAGGGGGGCTAGGCAGGGCGGTTTTATTGTCGTCAGAAAAATTAGGTACGTAGTTGCGCTTCAGCGCTCTTTATAATATTAGGAAAGACGCTAAGAGCGCAACTACGTACCTTGGCCCAAGCGCGAGCCAACCTTTGAGCGATACTGTTGGTATTTTTATATTTCCTATCCTCACAATAAAACCACCCTACTTCTTAAGGGGGGCTAGGGGGATCGAGAGGTTGATTTTCAAATAAAATACTAATGCTAGTTTCTTGAAATTAATCAGAATTGACAGTATTATTTTACTCCGAAAATGTCAAAATAAACGCCAAGTTTTCTTCAGCTTTCAAGGCGTGGGGAGCACGGGCGGGCATAAAAACAAACACCCCCGGTTCCAAGACAATATCCTTACCTTCCAAAGTCAAAATTCCCTTTCCTTCGACTACATTAACTGTGGCATTGCGCGGCGAAGAGTGTTCGGAAACCTCGCTACCAGCAGCCAGACAAAGTAGGGTATACTGGCAATTATTGTCCTTTACTAAAATTTTGCTCAGCACTCCGGCGGCGGGATATTCAATTGCTTCTCGGAGTTGGATTGCGGAAGATTCTAACGGTAAAAGAGTAGCAGTCATGATTTTTGAATCCCTTAATATTGTTTTGTTGCACAAAGGATGATGTAGTCTAAATCGCGATCGTACTTTTGGAAAACTTGACGCATTGCTAAAATACGATCGCGAATTTGCGATTTACTTAAAATATTCCACAAAATCCGCACAGTACCCACAAAACCTTCGTCTTCAACCATTCGTGGCAAGTTGAGGAGTCCCATCGCCCCAGTTTGACACTTTTCTACTTGCAAACCCGCGTTTTGGCAAACAGCAATCGGGCCAGACTCAGACAAAGGCGTTGAATTAGCCCGAATCACTTCCGACAAAGCTTTGTGAATTTCTGATTCTCGGTTTCTAGCTAAAAGTTCGTGAGAAAGAAACTTGCCGCCCGGTTTTAGCCGATCGCAAATTCCCGATATAATTTTAGCTTTCCCCCACCCTGACTGCATCGTCAGGATAGCTTCAGCCAACACCCAATCAAACTCTTGGGAAATCCGATCCAAGTGAAAAATATCTGCTTCGACAATTTGGACTCGATCGCCCAAACCCGCTGCTGCAACATTAGCACGAGCGCGCGCCACACTGTCGGGATTCTTCTCAACTCCCACTACTTTAACGCCAAAACGTTCCGCAAGGGCGATCGAGCTATATCCAAAACTAGCAGCCAACTCTAAAACAGTTTCGCCCGCTTGAAAATCCGCCCATTCAAACAACATTTCCGTAGCAACTTTTCCCCCCGGCCTCAGCATTTTCTTGCCAGCCGCCGCCAGCACTTCATGCCCCGGTGCAGTCTTAAAATTGAGAGCAATATTGGTCATAAAATTGACCTCCTATTTAACCTTACTCTCAGTTTGCCAAATTGTTCCAAAGCTTTCTATGATCTAGCTCATATTCAAATTATCTCTAAGATAAGACGGCGGTTGAAACCGCTAGACGGCGGTTGAAACCGCGTCTACACAAACGAAGTCCGCGCAACGCGAGACTGAAGAGAATAACGTAATTTTAATTGCAATATCTTCAACCCGCGGAGGCGGGTTTTGTCTGTCTAGCCGCGGTTTCAACCGCCAGTCTTCTTTCTAGCCCACGTAATTTTAATTGCAATATCTTCAACCCGCGGAGGCTGGTTTTGTCTGTCTAGACGCGGTTTCAACCGCCAGTCTTCTTTCTAGCCCACGTAATTTTAATTGCAATATCTTCAACCCGCGGAGGCGGGTTTTGCCTGTGTAGACGCGGTTTCAACCGCCAGTCTTCTTTCTACCGAATTTGCTCGCAGTGCGCGGAACATTCCAAAGCGGCAAAGCCCCGCACCAAAGGCTAAACGCATTAGTAAAAGAGTCGGTACTTCTCGCAGAGACTTGATGAAACCCGATACACCAAAACGCACTAATCCGGCCGGTCTAGCTATACCTTGCCAGATAGAATCTATCCAGGAAGGAAGGGTTTCTTGCGTCCAATCTGCGGTGGTTACAGCGCCCTCCACAAACCCCGTTTCTTCTAAAAGTTCTGAAAAGCCCTCGATGCTTGAAAAAGCCGGATGTGACCATTGATCCAGCAGTTGCTGCATTACTGGTTTCTCCCAGAAATTGAGCGGGATTTTGCGATCGTCCCTTTGATTCCAATCCGCCACAACCACCACGCCACCGGGCTTGACGACTCTCATCAACTCTTTCGCAAACACGGTTTTATCTGGCATATGCGGCCCAGCTTCGATCGACCAAACCACATCAAAACTCGCATCTGGAAACGACAGCGCCATAGCATCATCCACCCGAAACTGCAAATCGAGATCTGGGGAAGTTAATTCTTGAGCGCGTTTAACTTGCTGCGGGCTGATCGTAATCCCCGTGACAGCAAACTTATAATCCTTCGCGAGAATACGACTGCTACCGCCAATTCCACAGCCCACATCTAAGACGGTAGTACCGGCAGGTAATTTATCCAAGCCTCCCCAGCGCACCATTTCATGCACAAAATCCGATTTGGCTGCGAGGAAATCTTTGCGTTGTGGCGGCGCACCGTAATGGCCCAAGTGGATGTGCTCGCCCCAATAAAATTCGAGAATCCCGTCTTCCGTCCATTCGTCGTAGGAATTGGCCACGGAGTCCGATGATTGATAAGGGCGAGCCGTGATTAAATAGATCAGAAGGGCGATCGCCAGCAGTACAAACAAAACTCCAAGTACAACAACAAATAAATTCATTTTTTTACCTTCTTTCCAGAGCAGAATGTATAGCAGTTGACAGTTGACAGTTGACAGTTGACAGCTTCCCCGAAAAGCCGATCGTTGGGTTGCATAGTACGGGAATCAAATTATTTCTACTTGTTGTCTAAATGATGCGATCGATTGCAGACTATCTGAAGCAGCATCCCAAAGAATGAACTTAAAACAATCAGGAATCTCGCGAATTGTCAGGATTCTTGAATTACCAAGCAGGTGCAAATTAGCATTGTGACACGCCCGAAGATTGTAATTAGGAATTCGCTCAGACAGATGATGAATATTGTGGTAAGCAATATCAGCCGAAAACCAATTGAGAATAGTTGGTAATTTTAGATAACTGCTACCTTCGATCGCACCAAGCAGATAGTCCCAGCCCTCTGTCTTGTGAGCGTAGGAACCCTCAAAGTTATGCTGCACAAAGAAGATGCAGATAAATATCGCCGCCGAACAAGTCATCACAATTGAGTAAACACTCCAGAAAAACCCAAACCCAAGTAAGTTACCCAGATAAAGCCAGCTACCCACCACACAAATATTGTTGAAGAGTAAATCCCAAAACTCAGCCGTCGTATACCAGTGTTTGGATTTGTAGGAAGCAATTATTCTAGATAAACCCATACCTAAATCTTGATTGAGACAATCAAAAGTATGTCTGACAAAACCAGCAATTCCCAATATTAGCGCGAGTCTTGGTTTGATAATCAGGTAGAAAAAGCCACCAGGAAACAGCATCAGCGGGTGTCTGAGCAACTGATATATCTTTTGGTTAAATGGACTGAGTGCCGCAAACTTTTCGGTGGAAATCAACGCCGAAGGGCCTCGGTACATATCCCAATTACCATTATTTTTGTGATGGTAAGCGTGTCCCCTAGACCAGGGGTACTGAGGAATTGCATTGATGATACCTAGCAGAAAACCCACTGTGCGATTGACTTTTTTGGAACTAAACAGAGAATAGTGTCCGCAATCGTGCATCAAGGAGAAACAGCGTCCTGAAAAGAGTATCATCAACACGATGATCGGTGGCAGCAGCCATACAGAAATGGCAGCAGCTTTAAATGCTAAAAACCATAAAAATGTATAGGGGATGACTGTATTGAGTAGTTGGTATGTAGCTTTGAAATTGTTGCTCTTCATGTAAGGAGATAGCACAAAATCCGACTTTTTGATCGCGCTTTTCATTCAGTATGTCTGTAGTGTGGATAAGTGCTTAGCTGAGAATATAGTTTAGATTGCAGGTGATTGACAGAAAATCAAATAATACCATACTACTATACGGTTGGCTAATCGGTGAGGGCGCAAGCAAAATGTTATCGATCGCCGTTGAGCACCAAATTTGATACAGACTGCTTGACACTAGGCTCGTATTTTGTAGCAGAAAGTTGTGCCACCATCTGCGCGCGGGATGAAACCTCAAGCTTGCGGAACATTCGCTTCAGAGCTTGCTTCACAGAATTTTCAGTAATCCAAAGTTCAGTCCCAATTTCGGCGTTAGTTCGTCCCAAAGCCACCAACTCGGCAATTTCCAATTCACGAGGCGTTAAGCGATTGGTTTTGAAAGGCTGGTATGGCGATCGCATTGTTGCACTCCAGACAGATAAGTGCAAACAAATTCCACTCAAATCTGCTAAATTTTGTGCATCAAAAGCAGACATTGACTGTTCGCGAGTGCAACCGAATACACCCACTAATTGACCGCAACTTACAATCGGGCCCGCCATCACGTGCCAATGATCGGGGCGAGGACAAATCATCGTCCAAACTTTGGGTGATGCTACCAGTGCTTCGTGGACTGGAGCATGGCGCTCAACTAGATAACGCGCAATAGGATTATATTCGATTGATAGTGCAATTTCCAGGGTTTTATGAAATTTTTTATCTAACAAAGGCAGTTGGTCAAAGAAAAAGACTCCCGATCGCTTAGCGGCAAAATACTCGCCGATTTGCGGCACGACTTGCGATCGCAGATCTTGTTCGTTTTTGACTTGATTGATTGCTTCAAATAAATGCTGTAAGGAATTTGTCATCGTCGTGATAGCGAAAAGTGTACCCGATCGGGGTCTATGACTGCTGAATTACTCAGCTTATATTATCAAAAGTATCAAAAATAACGTGACATGACCATCAATTCGGAAATTGAGCGCGATCGCACTCCCATGCGTTGGATGCCGATCGGCTTTTATGCGACTTCAGTCGTCTTTAACCTCTGCTTGATTGCTCAATTGTTAACGGTTGGATTCGCTTACTTTGTCAATCCTGCATGGTGGGATATTCATGTTTGGCTAGTCCGAGGATATAGCGGGCTGTCATTATTATTACTGGGATGGTCGCTGCTGACTCGATTCTCACCTCAAATACAACGTCTCACCGCAAGTCTACCCGTACTGCTGGGACTACAATTTTTGACCATTCATCTCAACACTCCTTTTCACCTAGAGGTACTCCATCCTCTGATTGGATTTACCTTAGTCTTTGTTTCTTCAATTCTTGTACATAGCGTAGGGCGCATTTTATCGCCCGCCCATCTTCAGAACAATTGAGTTTTATAGGTAAAAACGATGCAAAATGCAATTTTTAGTCCCTTCTTTGCAATGGTGTTTGTGACACTGGTAGTCTGGGTTTATCTCTACATCCGCCGTATCACTTTCCTCAACAATACAAAGCTCGCCCCGAAGGAGCTGGCTGTACCTGGTATGCTGGCACAAATCTCGCCACCAGAGGTATCAAATCCGTCCGATAACTTCAAGAATTTGTTCGAGATTCCCGTCCTGTTTTATGCGCTGGTGCTATACCTTTTCATCACGAACCAGGTAGATGCAGTTTATGTGAATGCGGCTTGGATCTTCGTTGGCTTTCGCGCTTTGCACAGCATCGTTCATTGTACATTCAATCTAATCCTGCTGCGCTTCTACCTCTACCTATTCTCAACCCTGATGGTGTGGTTCATCGCCATCCGTGCAGCATTTAGCCACTTTGCTAAATAGATAACTCGATCGCACTCTCAAACATTCGGCGACTCCCAAATCTTGCGATCCGCCGGGAAGTTGATGCGGGCGATCGACTTTTCGGCGCGTATCACCCCCGCTTACGCCTTTGACAAACCGCCCCCGAAACCCAAATGTGACACAACATCCACCACCGCAGAGGATTTTGGCTCGACTCGTGGAAACGGGAATTTGAGGAGCGATCGTGATTGGCGATCGTTCGTTTTTTGCGATCGCAGCTCCGACTTGCTACAATTTAGTCGCACGCGCAACTAGAATAAATCATGAGCGAACTGTTAGACGAGACGCTTTCTATTGAAATCGCCACTCGCATTAAAAGCAACCGTAAAAACTGCTTTGATAACGCTTCCAAAGCAGCATTAACCACCGAAGGCGCAATCTACGTTCAAGGCTTTTTAGCTGCACCCGGAGCGCCTTACAAACCCATCGAGTATAGCTGGATTGAACTCAACGAGCGCATTGTTGACCCAACTTTTCCGCATCTTGGCTTCAATGCTCAAGACATTCATTACTTCCCCGCCCAGCGATTGAGCGTCAAGAAACTCAAAGCAATTCTAGACGAATCAAAAGAAGATTATCCAGAAGACGATCCGCTGCCGGTTTACGGAAATCAACCCTATGAATATTACGGCGATGTGATGTTAGGCGGTAAAGATTACCAAAATGCTTACGATTTGGCTGCGCTTAAATGCAGGGAATTGAACCTACCCAAAAAAACGGAATCTAACTAATTTGGACTTACGCCAAAATTAAGTTCGTAGTAAGGGCTTTAGTCCTGCTTCATTTATCTTTATAAAGAGAGGACTAAAGTCCGAACGATTAAACCGAATGTCAGGAAAATGCAAACCTCGCATAATTAAAAGCAGCCAACAACGGATCTAACTTTCGATTTAACATCAAATCAGCCAACAACTTAGCAGTCACCGGAGCCAACAAAATGCCATTGCGATAATGCCCAGTTGCCAATGTCAAATTATCCCAAGCAGAAGCACCCAAAATCGGCAACTCATCCGTCGTAGCAGGCCGAAATCCCCACCAAAACTCTAGAATCGGATAATTCTGCAATTCGGGATATAACTTAATCGCTCCTGCTAGCAAACTTTGGATTCCCGCTGGGGTATTTCCAGGGGTAAAATCCACATTCTCGCTAGTTGCACCAATAATAATTCTGCCATCTTGACGCGGCACAATATAAATGCCAGTCCCGAATAAAACTGTTTGCAATGGCTGCATAACTGCACAATCTTTTGGTACGCACACTGACAGCATTTGCCCCTTTCTGGGAAAAACCGGAACATTCAATAACTTCTCACACCAAGGCCCTGCCGCCAAAACATAACGGTCTGCTTGCAATTTTCTTGCCGTTGTTTCTACGCCAAAAACTCGGTTTCCATGCCGAATAATTTCCTTTGCAGTATCTTGAATAATCTCAATTTGCAATTCTTTGGTTGCGCTCTGTAGCGTCCGAAATAAAGCGCGGTTGTCCACTTGAGCGTCGTCAGGATACCACCAACCACCGATTACTTCTTCACCCAATCCAAACTGGTGCTGGCGAACAGTATCTCTGTCTAACCAATGAGAGTTAAGGTTTGACAATAGCGGCTGTTGTTGAGGATCGTTTTGACAAACTGGTGCGAGAATTCCCGATCGCCAATACCCCGTTTTCAACCCCGTAATCTCTTCCAGGCGTTCCACCCAGGAAGGATACAGCGCGCGACTTTGCAAGCACAAATCCAGCATCGGACTGGGGGGAATTCGTTCCGCTTGGGGAGCGAGCATTCCGGCAGCAGCCCGGGCCGTCGGTTGTGGAGAATCGGCGGTAAGAACAGCGACAGATGCCCCTCGCAATTTCAGTTCAACTGCTAGGGAAAGGCCGATAATTCCGCCACCAATAATCAGAATATCTTGAGATGAATTCATTGACTTTTCTATGGACTGTCTGGCTTTTTTACCTCGGGGCCTTCTTGAGGGTAAGGTGCTGGTGTTCGCACCTTACAGTTAGAATTTTGGGGCAAGTCTTACATATTTTCTTGTGGGGTGGGCTTCGCAGCACCACCCAAAATATGCAATCTAAATGCACTACAGCTTATCAGCCTTCCTGCACCAAAAATCTATCCTTGAGGTTTCCATACAGTTTCCGAGCCCTGGCCCCAAAAACCATCATATTTTGTCACCTTAATATCGCCCAAAACCTTAGTCTGGCAGGACAAACGGCGGTTTGATGCGGGAGAATGGGGAGGAATCGAAAGTCGCGCTTTTTCACGCCACTCGGACTCGGAAACTTCGCCCTCGATGGTGACGGCACAGGTGCCACAAGTCCCCAAACCGTGACAGTTGATGACTTTGGCGTTGCCGTTGTAGAGATCGATGCCGTTTTTGAGCAAGACTTCACGGAGATTCGATCCGCGATCGCACTCAAATGTTTTTCCTTGCGCTTGTACCTTAACCACAGTAATTTACCCCGATTAGATTTATGTTAATTTTCCTATATATTATCGCATTTATTTCAAATAATTTCATCTAATATGATAAGTGATATATTACCAATTGAGAATTGAGAATTCCCATGAAAAATCGGCTCTGGATCTACGATACCACGCTGCGAGACGGCGCTCAGTGCGAGGGACTCTGCTTATCTCTCGAAGACAAAGTGCGAATTGCTCGACAGTTAGACAGTTTAGGAATTCCGTTTATTGAAGGTGGCTGGCCGGGAGCAAATCCTAAAGACGTACAATTTTTTTGGCGGCTCAAAGAACAGCCATTAATTCAAGCAGAAGTTGTCGCTTTTTGTTCGACCAGACGACCGGGAAAAACGGCAGCCAATGATGAAATGTTGCAGCCTATCTTGTCTGCGGGGACTCGCTGGGTAACGCTGTTTGGCAAGTCGTGGGATTTGCACGTAATTGAAAGTTTGAAGACGACGTTAGAAGAAAATCTGGCGATGATTCGAGATACTATTGAATATTTACGGAGTCAGGGAAGGCGCGTTATTTACGATGCCGAACACTGGTTTGACGGCTACAAACACAATCCCGAGTATGCGATTAAAACTTTAATGGCAGCGGCGGATGCTGGTGCAGAATGGCTGGTGCTTTGCGATACCAACGGCGGTACTTTGCCTGACGAAGTTAGTCAAGTTGTGCGTGATGTTTTAGCGGCTTTAGGAACTGAACTAACTCAATCTTTACAGTTAGGAATTCACACTCACAACGACTCTGGAGTTGCCGTTGCTAATGCTCTGGCTGGTGTGCGGGAAGGGGTGACGATGGTACAGGGAACTATTAACGGTTATGGCGAACGCTGCGGTAATGCTAATTTGTGTTCCTTGATTCCTAATTTTCAGCTCAAGTTGGGTTATGATTGCATTCAAGATGAGCAATTAGCGAAATTAACTCAAGTCAGTCGCTCCGTCAGCGAAATTGTTAATCTTGCTCCCGACGATCACGCTCCTTTTGTTGGCCTTTCGGCTTTTGCTCACAAGGGCGGAATTCACGTATCGGCGGTTGAAAAAAATCCGTTAACTTACGAACACTTGGAACCGGAAAAAATCGGCAACATCCGGCGAATTGTGATTTCGGATCAATCGGGTTTGAGTAATGTTTTGGCGAAGGCTAAGACTTTTGGTATTGAACTCGATCGCAAAAATCCTGCTTGCCGCCAAATTCTGGAAAAGTTGAAAGATTTGGAAAGTCAGGGATATCAATTTGAGGGTGCTGAGGCGTCTTTTGAATTGTTGATGCGGGAAGCTTTGGAAAAGCGGCAGCGGTGGTTTGAAATTCATGGATTTCAAGTTCACTGCGATAAGGTTGGCGAAGATTGTACCGCTTTGGCAACTGTGAAATTGTCAGTAAACGGTACAATTATTCTGGAATGTGCGGAAGGAAACGGCCCGGTTTCGGCTTTGGATGCGGCTTTGCGGAAAGCTTTGGTGAATTTTTATCCGGCGATAGCGCATTTTTATCTGACAGATTACAAGGTGCGAATTCTGGATTCTGGTGCGGGAACTTCGGCTAAAACTCGCGTGTTTGTTGAGTTTAGTAACGGCCACGATCGTTGGACGACGGTTGGGGTTTCTGGTAATATTTTGGATGCTTCTTGTCAGGCGGTTGTTGAGGGTTTGGAGTACGGTTTGGTGTTGGAAAATCAGGAGGCGATTCCCCTAGTTTGTCGGGTGCATTAGACAAGATTGCAACAATAGCTGGACGGGCAAGATGCCCGTTCCACAATCATAGATTGGGCGGGCAAGATGCCCGTTCCACAATCATAGATTGGACGGGCAAGATGCCCGTTCCACAATCATTTGGGCGGGCAAGATGCCCGTTCCACAATCATAGATTGGGCGGGCAAGATGCCCGTTCCACAATCATAGATTGGGCGGGCAAGATGCCCGTTCCACAATTTTTTTTATTGTGGGATGGGCTTCTAGCCCGTCCTAATTATTTTTGCAATTTTGTCTAAGGTTCCAAAAACTCTAAGTGATCTCCGGGAATCGATCGCAATTTTGCAGCAGATCCTTGCAGTTTCAACCTGCCGCGTTCTAACATGATAATCCAATCGGCGCGATCGATCACTCGGGGCCTGTGACTGATAAAAATCGTAGTTTTCCCCTGCCGGTACATCAACAAATTTTCCAAGACTTCCGCTTCGCTGGCGGGATCTAGCCCTGCGGTAGACTCGTCTAGAATCAACACGGGCGGGTTATTGAGAATGGCACGGGCGATCGCCAATCTCTGTCTTTGTCCCCCCGAAATATTCGCCCCAAACTCCCCTAAAACAGTTTGATATTTATCCGGTAATTGGCTTATAAATTCATCCGCCCCGGCAATTTTGCAAGCTTTCACAATCTGTTCAAAAGTGGCATCAGGACTCCCCAACTGAAAATTATCGAGAATCGAACGGCTCCAGAAATGAGCTTCTTGGGGAACAAGAACCACCTGCTGTCTGAGACAATCGAGAGACAAATCTTGCAAATTGTAACCGCCAATTCTCACATTACCAGATTGCAGCGGATACAGACCAGCAATTACCTTAGCTAGCGTACTTTTTCCACAACCAGAATAACCGATTAAAGCAATTGCGTGACCGCCCGGAAACGTCACAGAAAAATTTTCCAACAAGTCAAGTCTGCCTGGGTAGTGAAAATTCACACTCTTACAAACAATTTCGTCGCCGCCTTGAAGCGTTACCACAGGTTTATTAATATCGCTTTTACTTTCTGGCTCAGCGTCTATGACTTCCGAAAGCCGTTGAGTTGCTGTCTGCACGCGAGCCATTTCATCAGTAGATTCGACCAAGGAAGTCACCCAAGTAGTAACGTTTTGATTCATGCTAATAAATGCTAGCAACTGACCGATACTCAATGCCTTGTCAATCACCAACCCGCTGCCCAACCACAGCAGGGTAATGCTGCCCGCTGAAGCAACAAAGCCAGAAAAGATATTATTGAGAATGCCAATTTGTGTAGTGCGAAAAGTAAGACTCGCTAAACGACCGAAGCGACCTTGAAATTCTTCCCAAAGTTGCTGGGCGCTGCTAGTCGTTTTGACTGTCAGCGCGCCTTTAAAGGTTTCTACTAAAACGCCTTGAGTTTCTGCTTCCAGTACAAATAAATTCCGCGTTTTTTGCTGCAATACGGGCAGAAAAACTACTGTAGAGGCAGTCATGAATAAAGCGATGACTGTAGCAGCCAGCGTCAGTTCCTTGCTGTAAAACAACATGAAAATAAAAGAAACTACAGCTATAAAAAATTGACTTGGTAAGCTGATCGCAAATTGAGAAACTAATTTATTGATTTCTTGGATATCTTGTAATCTACTGACGATTTCGCCGCTGCGTCTGGTTTCGTAAAAGCTTAAAGGCAATCGCAGGAATTTACGCCCAAATTCCATGACCAATCCCAACTCTAAACGCTGGGAAAATTGAGCAATTAAGTTCGACTGTACTAATCCTAAACTGCTGCTAAATAGGTTCATAACTATAACTGCGATCGCCACACTTGCCAAAAGTTGCGTGTCGCCCCGCACCAAAATGTCGTCGGTGAGCAGTTGTACGAGAAAAGGTGAAGCAATCGACAGCAAACCCAACACCACATTCATCAACAGTGCTTCCATTAAAAGCTGGCGGTAAATCCAAACCCGGCGCATCCATTTTTGTAAGGAATTGGCGGGCGGTTGGCCGTCTGCTTCGGCAAAAAATCGATCGGGATCTGGGTCTACAAGCAAGCACAGCCAATCTGTCCAACCTGCTGCTAATTCTTCTTTGGAAATATAGCGCATACCGACAGCCGGATCGCCGATCGCATATTTGTCGCCCTGCTTTCCGTACAAAACAACCCAGTGGTACCCGCTCCAGTGAATAATAGCCGGTAAAGGTGCTTCGTCAATTTTGTCTAAAATAGCAGCCGCTGCTCGCACCGATCGAGCATTAAAGCCCACCGCCTCAGCGCCTTGTTTCAAGCCCAGCAGAGTTGTCCCCTTTTGGCCTGTACCCGCAGATTCTCGCAAACGGCTAATGGTAAAATTCTGTCCGTAAAATTTGGCGATCGAAGCCAAACAAGCCGCCCCGCAGTCTTCTTCGCTCTGCTGGAGTACAACCTGATATTTCTTAAACCTGTTAACTTGTCCGAATAATGGCATTTTGCCGATCAAAGGGATGTTCTTTAACATTTTGCAAAATGAATAATGGTAGAGCATAAAGAAGATTACTCATCACCAACTACCCAATCAGCAAAAAGCACCCATAAAGTTATGGGTGCTTTCTCGATCAAAAGTTATAGAGCTGAATTCAGAGCACTAAACTTTACCAGTAGCCGTAGCGAACTACTCTTCTGAAGGAACCGTCGCAATTGCGGCGGTACACAACCCAACGGCGCCGACGACCACAGTTT
>NZ_JAEQCT010000031.1:0-78704 GCF_020738205.1 Microcoleus sp. PH2017_24_DOB_U_A | reverse complement strand
CAAGAAATTCTTTAACAATCATGTAAAGCCTGAGTTTACATGGATTAAAGAAGCGGGAATTTGCCAGAAGATAACTCAATATGCTTTCGACAATCTTGGGGATTCCTTCTCCTTATTTTTCTCAAAAAAAGGTGGATATCCCAAATTCAAGAAGAAGGGGCATCATGATTCTTTCACGATAGATGCAGGTGGCAAACCAATTCCGGTAGGTGGTACGTCCATAAAGTTGCCGACTATCGGCTGGGTAAAAACCTAGGGCGGATTGCCTCACACCACCGTGCCGTGTCAATCACTATTTCACGTACCGCCGACAGTTGGTTTATCGCTTTTGCTTACGAACAGAAGAGCCAACTATAAAGCAACACGATGTTGTGGGTGTTGACTTGGGAGTTAAAGAGTTGGCAACCCTTTCGACCGGTGTTGTTTTGCCTAACCCAAAGCATTACAAAACGCATCTCAGTAAGTTGCGTAGGCTGTCAAAGGAGTTATCCCGAAAAAAACAAGAGGCTCTAGAAATAGATTTAAGGCGAAACAAAAACTAGCGAAGCATCATGCTAAGGAATGAAAATTTAATAACCTAGACGACTATCCCCCCCTTAGCCCTTACTGGAAAAGAAATGGGGAAGCAAAGTTGCTTAAATTATTCAATTTTCATTCCTAAGGTAGCGAATCTCAGAAAAAATACTCTCCATCAAATCACTACTTACTTATGCAAAAACCACGCAAAGATAGTAGTAGAGAATTTGAATGTTTCTGGGTTACTGTCTAATCACAAGCGAGCTTCGAGTTATCGCTGATTGTGGATTCTATGAATTCAAACGTCAACTAGAGTATAAATCTCAAAAGTTTGGCTGTGAAGTAATCATTGCTGACCGCTGGTTTCCTTCGAGTAAGACTTGTTCAAACTGCGGACATATTCAAGATATGCCGCTGAAAGAAAGGACTTACAACTATGGAAGTTGCGGTCATTCGATGGACAGGGATTTGAACGCAGCGATTAATTTATCGCGCTTGGCTAGAGCGTCAAAGCTTACCGAGGGATAGCCGCTCCCATGCCCCCGATGAAGTAAGAAGCAAATGTCTAGACTTGTCTAGGATTTGTATAGCAGCTTTACCCACAAAGCAAGACCTAAGTTGGAAGGCCGAAGCAACACGATTGACGGACAATTCCTCTGAAACCTCTAGATAAATCTCGGGAAAATCAGCGAAAATTGTTTTGAGATTGCTGGCCATCAAAAAACTTAGTTTTTTTACCTCATCCCCAGAATTGATCTGTGGAGCAATCTTTCTTTCTTCTTCCTTCAAAACTCGCAATTGCAAAAAATCCTCTGCCTGCGGGCAGAGGATTTTTTCGCAAAGGACACAAATCACTCGCTCGGGGAAGACAAATTGGTAAATCGTGAGCCACAATTGTTATGGAAACCTACTAATGAGGAGAGAGCGATGCAATTTCCCCCCGCACGCCGAATCTTAGCTCCATTTCTGATCTCGGTACTGCTGCTCGTGACTTCCTGCGGTCAGAATCAGCCCCCCTCCCGCTGGGACAAAGCCCAGCAGGAAAGCACCCAAAAATCGACTAAAGCCAAGCAGACAAATGCTGACAAATCCACTGCTAGTAATCAAAACCTGCCCAAGAAGGCAGTTGCAGGCGGTAAGTTAAATAAATACTTCCCGTCTGCTGGCGGCGGATTCGATCGCGTTTTCGCTCAAGAAAAATCCGGTTTTGCTGAAGCTAAACTGAACAAAGGCGGTAAAAATGTCGCGGTGCTTTCGATTAACGACATCGCCGGCAACCCCAGCGCCGGAGCCAAATTCCAGCAAAGCACCAAGCAAATTAGCGGCTATCCCGCTGTCAGTCAGGGCGCTAACATCACTGCTGTTTTAGTGGCAAATCGCTATCAAGTCAAAGTTCAATCCCGCGATCCCTCTTTTACCGCTAGCGAGCGCGAAGCTTGGCTGTCAAAATTTAACCTGAGCGGCCTTGCTAGTGTGAAATAGCAGTGTCTCAGATCGAACTTCTCGCCCGACTCTAGCTCTGGCGCTATCAAAACTATGTCTGCCAAAATCAGACTGTGAAGTTCTTGCCATCTACCAAAAGTAATACCTTTGATTTCTGTTCAACAAGGAGTTTTTTGTGAGCAAAACAGTCTTTGAATTAGTCGATCAACTGCCTAAAGACAACATGACTGTCAAAGCCCTGCGAGCGCTTGACTTTGTTGTTCCAGGCGAGTGGAACAATTTAGTTGGCTTTGAAAATACCATTCGTACGGTAACAGGCGAAACTGACGAAGATATGATCCAGCAAATTGGCGATCGGGCCATCACCCTCTACAACGATAAATCGGAAGGCTACCAACGCGCTCTCTGGCTTTACCAAACGATCGACAGTGCCTCTAGCGCCCTCGGTACAGCAGCCCTAGCTAACAAAGTCGCCCAAAATGTGCCGTTTTTGTCCGTGCTGGGAAATCTCACCCCCAAGCCTGAAAAAGCTCAGACGATCGACCTTTCTCTAAAATTAGTCACTGAATTGCTCGCTTTTTGCCAAATTAACGGCATTCCTGGCGACAGCATCGGCGATTTTGCCGGGGCTTTGGGCGACTACGGCGGTGAATCCCTGATGCGGATGGCTGCTTTGGTTTGTTTTGATGGTTTGATTCCCCTGGGCCCAGACTTTATCATGGCTACTCAGTCTTGGATTCAAAAGCTCTCCCCTAGCGATTTGCAAGACAATCCGGCGTTTAAGTCGATCGGCGGTATGATTCCTGGTGGTAATCCCGCAGGCCAACTCGGATTTATCGGCGAAAGCTTTAACTCGGTTTCCGGCTGGATGGGCTCGTTTGTGAGCGATCGAGGTTTGACTCCCCAAAACGTTATGGGGCACTTACAGAGTTTTGTGGAAATTTCTGCCGACAAGGTGGACTACGTGGGCGCTTTCCTGGACATGACTACCAACTACTACGAACACACGGGCGTTCAAACTCTCGCCCACCGTTTGATTGAACGAGCTGTCGCTGAGATTTAGAATAAGCATAGTCCTCAGTCATTAGTCAGTAGTCATCGGTTAGTAGTTATTGGTTATTAGTTATTGGTTATTAGAAACAACAACTAAAACTAACAACAAATAACAACCAACAAACAACTACTGACTCCTGACTCCTGACTCCTCTACTCATCACTTTTTAAAAGGAAGCACCAATGGCAGAAGAACCGAAAAATCCAGCAGCAGGCGAAGCCGAAACAGAGGCCCTTTCTGCTGAAAACGCTCCGAGTTCCGACACTCCGGAAACCAGCGACATCCCCAGCGCTGACAAGCCTGCGCCCGCTGCTAAAAAAGCGGCCGCCAAGCCAGACGGTGACAAGCCCCCAGCTAAAGCTAAAAAGGAAAAAGCACCTGCTGTTGAAGACAAGCCCTTTGCGGAATTTATTCAACAAGATTATTTGCCCGCCTTGCAAACTGCTTTGACCAAGCAGGGCGTTAAGGATTTAGATGTGAGTTTGACCAAGCAAAAACTCCCCGTTGCTGGCATGAGTTCCGCCGGAGATTGCTGGCAAGTAATTGGTAAATTTCAAGAAGGTCAGCGCCAATTTAACTTGTATTTTCCTCAAGAAGATATTCAAAGTCAAAGAGCATTTTCCTGCGCTGAAAATAACACCAAAACCAGCACTTTAGAGCCTTTTTTGATAGACGAGCGCAAGATTACCCTAGACCTCATGGTCTTTGGTGTCGTCCAGCGGCTTAATGCTCAAAAATGGCTGAATCTTAATTAGTTATCGTGCAGTGCGAGCGTCCCGCTCGCGAGTCTTAAGATAGCTCGCGAGTCTTAAGATAGCTCGCGAGTCTTAATATAGCTCGCGAGTCTTAATATAGCTCGCGAGTCTTAAGATAGCTCGCGAGTCTTAAGATAGCTCGCGAGTCTTAATATAGCTCGCGAGTCTTAATATAGCTCGCGAGTCTTAATATAGCTCGCGAGTCTTAATATAGCTCGCGAGTCTTAATATAGCTCGCGAGTCTTAAGATAGCTCGCGAGTCTTAAGATAGCTCGCGAGTCTTAAGATAGCTCGCGAGTCTTAAGATAGCTCGCGAGTCTTAAGATAGCTCGCGAGTCTTAATATAGCTCGCGAGTCTTAAGATAGCTCGCGAGTCTTAATATAGCTCGCGAGTCTTAATATAGCTCGCGAGTCTTA
This sequence comes from Microcoleus sp. PH2017_24_DOB_U_A, assembly GCF_020738205.1. NCBI lineage: Bacteria > Bacillati > Cyanobacteriota > Cyanophyceae > Oscillatoriales > Microcoleaceae > Microcoleus > Microcoleus sp. PH2017_24_DOB_U_A. The sequence continues at coordinate 74,519 of NZ_JAEQCT010000031.1, read as the reverse complement.
ATATAGCTCGCGAGTCTTAATAATATAGCTCGCGAGTCTTAATATAGCTCGCGAGTCTTAATATAGCTCGCGAGCGGGGACGCTCGCACTAAAAAAAAATACAAAAATGAGATGCTCCCTGACTGCTCACTAATGACTCCTGACTAATGATAAATATTCTTCTGATTCTGCCAAAAAATTGCGAGCTTGCATAATTGCGTAAAGGTCAACATCAGTTTCCAACAAACAAGCATGACCGCTATTAGCCAGCATCACCATTTCAGGATTCGGAATTACCTTGACTAAAAGCTTCGCTTCTGCCATAGAAGGCAGCAGCCGATCGGCTCCGCTAGCAATTACTAACGTCGGCTGTTCGATCGCACGCAACTGATTTTCATCCACATTAAACGATCGCACTAACGCCAATCTCCACACAGACGTATTTTGCGGTACCGCTTGCATCGCTTCCAGCAAAGCTCGCCGATCGTCCCGCCCAATCTTTCCTAAGGATGCTAATATCGGCAACAGACCGATTACCGACAGCGGATAAAGATTCGCCGGCAGCCACTGAGTCAGGTGAGAACCCCACTGCACCCAAGGCTGTTGTCGGAATGAAGAAGCTGGATTAACTAAAATTAGTCGATCGCACAATTGGGGAGCTTCTAAAACAACTTTTATCGCTAAACAGCCCCCAAATGACTCGCCGCACAGATAAACTGGCCGCTGATTGGCTTTCTTTTCTGCTTCAATTAAGGCAATTGTTTCCTTAACCAGTACCTCCCAGCTAGCCATGTCGTCGGCCGGTATAGCTAAGCAGCGAATGTCGAAATGCGGAGCTAATTTAGGAATTTGCGATCGCAGCAGCAAACCTCCCCCGTCCATACCGGGCAGAAATACAAATAAAGGGCGATCGGGTTTGGGCGGTTTCGGGCTGAGAAAACGAACCTTATTGTTAGCAGTTGGCATGATTAAACTTAATCTGGTAATTGGTAGTTGGTAATTGGTAATTGGTAGTTGGTAATTGGTAATTGGTAATTGGTAATTGGTAATTGGTAATTAGTAATTGGTAATTGGTAATTGGTAATTGGTAATTGGTGATTGGTAATCTTGCTCGCGAAGCCGAAGGGTCGCAATTGGCAATTGGCAATTGGTAATTGGTAATTTATTGCTCATTTTTACAACTGTCAACTGTCAACTGTCAACTGTCAACTATCAACTGTCAACTGTCAACTGTCAACTGTCAACTGTCAACTGTCAACTGTCAACTGACTTAAACACACCCTCGCTCGAGTAATTGTGCAATTTCCCCCTGACAGTGTTCTGTAAGTTCAGCCACCACTGCTTTGGCCTTTTTGCCTCGATACTGCTGCTGTCGATCGACTGTAATCCAGTAAGGGCGGCCGATTAAAATATTAACTCGTTGATAAACTATCACAGGATGCCACCCAGCGCGATCGAACAACGGTTCGGAAGGATCGAACAAACTCAGCAACTTCAGCGGTAAACCCGATCGCACCGACTTTTCCTCCATCGAAGCAATCGCCACCGGCAATACCGCCAAATCCCGCACCGGCGCCCGCAAAGCCAAATGAGCAAATCCCCGCTGAAACTTCCCGATGGTATTGGGTTGAGTAAAGTTCACCATCGGTTCTGCACCCTCAGGAAACACCCCCACCATCTCCCTGTCTTGTAGCAGCGCCGTCGCTTGAGCGAAAAAATGTTGCTGTCGGTGCTCCGGTGCTTCCAAGGGGAAAGCCCCAAAACTCGTGACAACTTCCCGAATCACCGGAACTTGACCCATGTAGTGATGACAAGCAAACCGGATCGATCGACCCAACGCTGCTGTCAGCACCAAAGGATCTAAGAAACTGCGGTGATTGCTCACCACCAGTACCGGACTTTCTTGCGGAATCCGCTGCTGGTGGTGTACAAACATCTGCGTTCCCACACCAGCCAGGAAACAGCGCGAAATCATTAATGTGCGATCGGAAGACATGGGCTAAAACACAGGTAAAACGCTTTCAACAGTTGACAGTTGACAGTTGACAGTTGACCGAAGGAGAGCGACCTCTACCCTTAAGTCCGAGGATTGGAGTAATGAATAGTCTGATTTTCATTTCTCCCGCTCCGGGTTCCGGCTTTCAACCAATTCTTTCTGGAAAAGGTTGATTCCATACCCATGCAGCTTAACATTACTTTACAAAAATCGCGATCGGTCAAAAAGTATACTTTCCCCTTGTGCCTTTCTGTCGTAGTCCTGCACGCACGGGGGGTCAGAAACCAGGTTTTTGCGAAAAGACTCGTTACAGGCGCCAAAACAGTAAAAAACCCAGTTTCTTTGTCGGAGTGCCTAAGTCTGGTTTGGTAAAATTTCCCAGTCAGAAGTAAAATTTTATAAAGTCTTGTTGCAAACTTCTATAAAAATGTTTAAAAGAACGCCAAAACCAAGTTGTAGCAGCTAAAATTATAAATTCACAGTGGGCATTGACGCACTGTCAAAGTATTTTTCGACAAGTCGTAATAGCAATCTCCCGAGGCATCAATGGATAACATTCACAACTATCGCCTTAAATGTACCCTCACCTTTGGCGACATTTACGGTCAAATCATTGTTTGGCTGATAGTCATCTTCCTGAGTCTAGCGTCCGCACTCGCCCTCTGGAGCAGCGCCCGCCAAATCTACGCCTTGGCTACAGTTGGCTTGATTTTAGTGCTGTCTCTGCCATTCTTGCTGTTTGCTTTCGTGACAACTCTACTCAATAACATAGAAGTGCTTTCTGTAGACCCCGCCACCGAAGATCAACCTTCTGCAACGGGAAATCAGTCCCATCAAAGGTCTGTCGAAAGCGTCGGCTAGTCGAATTTGAAATTTTAGATTTTGATTTTCGATTAAAATCAAAAGTTAAAAAACTTCCCGATCTTTTGGTAGGAAGTTTTTTTTTGCGTCACCATAAGTTGAGCAGAACACTCAAAATAATTAAAAAACAATGCTAGAACACGACGTGATAATAGTTGGCGGCGGTTTAGCAGGTTGCCGCGCAGCCGTAGAAATTGCCCGGACTGACCCAAGTTTAAAGGTAGCTGTTGTTGCCAAAACTCACCCGATTCGATCGCACTCCGTCGCAGCCCAAGGCGGCATGGCCTCCAGCCTGCAAAATGTCGATCCAGATGACAGTTGGAAAGCCCACGCCTTCGACACAGTAAAAGGTTCAGACTATTTAGCCGACCAAGACGCCGTAGAAATCCTCACCCGCGAAGCACCCGGTGTCATCATCGATTTAGAGCACATGGGAGTCCTGTTTTCGCGCCTCCCAGACGGCAGAATTGCCCAGCGCGCTTTCGGCGGACATTCCCACCGCCGCACCTGCTACGCCGCCGACAAAACCGGTCACGCCATCCTCCACGAATTAGTCAACAATCTGCGCCGTTGTGGAGTTCACATCTATCAGGAGTGGTATGTCACGCGCCTGATTTTGGAAGCAGGCCAAGCCAAGGGCGTAGTTATGTTTAACCTGATAGACGGCGAAATTGCCGTCGTGCGCGCTAAGGCGGTGATGTTTGCTACGGGGGGTTACGGTCGAGTTTACAACACCACCTCGAACGATTACGCATCGACTGGAGACGGTTTGGCGATGGCGGCGATGGCGGGATTGCCGCTGGAAGATATGGAGTTTGTGCAGTTTCATCCGACTGGTTTGTATCCGGTGGGAGTGTTGATTTCGGAGGCTGTGCGGGGTGAAGGGGCTTATTTGATTAATTCCGAGGGCGATCGATTTATGGCGAATTATGCCCCGTCGCGGATGGAATTAGCGCCCAGGGACATTACATCGCGATCGATTTCCTTAGAAATTCGTGCAGGTAGAGGCATTAATCTCGATGGTAGTGCAGGCGGCCCCTTTATCTACCTCGATTTGCGGCACATGGGACGCGAAAAAATCATGAGCAAAATACCTTTTGCTTGGGAAGAAGCGCACCGCTTGCTAGGAATTGATGCCGTAGACCAGCCGATGCCAGTGCGTCCTACGGCTCACTATTCAATGGGGGGAATTCCAACGAATATTGGCGGACAAGTTCGCAGCAGTGCTGACAGTTTGGTAGACGGTTTCTTTGCGGCCGGCGAAGCAGCTTGCGTGTCAGTTCACGGCGCTAACCGTTTGGGCAGCAATTCGCTCTTAGAATGCGTAGTTTACGGCAAAGTTACTGGCGCAACCATAGCACAATTTGTCCAAAATCGCAAGTTACCCGCAGTAGACGAACAGCGTTATATTCAGGAAACACAAGAGCAAATTCAAGCACTTGTAGACCGTCCCGGACAATACCGAATTAATCAAATTCGGCAAAAGTTCCAAGATACGATGACTGAGTATTGCGGAGTATTTCGCAGCGCCGAATTGATGCAGGAAGGTTTGCATAAATTGGAGGAATTGGAAAAACAATATCAAGAAGTTTACTTGGACGACAAGGGTAAATCTTGGAATACGGAAATTGTGGAAGCTTTGGAATTGCGGAGTTTGATAATCGTGGGAAAAATGATTTTAACTTCGGCTTTGAACCGTCAGGAAAGTCGGGGCGCTCATTCGCGGGAAGATTTTTTGCAGCGGGATGATGAGAAGTTCTTGAAGCATACGCTGGCTTATTATTCGCCTGCGGGGATTGATTTGGCTTATATGCCGGTGGCGATTACGATGTTTGAGCCGCAGGAGCGGAAGTATTGATTTATAGGGTGTGTCAGCCCTAAATAAATTTTGTTTGTTACCTAATTACCAAATGGCTGACGCACCCTACTTACTAAATGGTTAGGGCTTGTAGCGTAAGGCTTTTAGACGTTCTAGCTATACCTCACCTCCCCTAGAAGTGCTATATATGAGTAAAACGACACAGACATCTCAATTCCAGCAAGCTCTTGAAGCTGTAGAAGTTTTATCACTAGAAGATCAAGCCATGCTTCTAGATATTCTTCAAAATCGTCTGCGACAACAGCGACGCAATGAATTACTCAAGGAGGTGGCAGAAGTTCGTCAAGAGTATGCTGAGGGAAATGTTAAATTTTGTTCTGCCGCCGATTTTATGGCGGAGTTGGATGATAGTGAGGAGAAAGTTCATGGCTGATTTGCCCGATAGAACTATTACAATTATCCTAGAATTACAGCGCCGACTGGTGCAGCTAATCAATCAAGCGGGAGCGACTGAACTATCTGTTTTTGAAATATTTGGAGAAACGGAGGCAACTGCTTCTGTGCTAGAACAATTGACAAACATTAGAGAACGAGCTACTTCTTCTTATTCTCGCCTTTCTAACCTGCTCCTGCGAATTTCGGAATTTCAGCCGATCGCTCCTACTGCTACCATAGAACTACTGACTCAAACGATAGAACAAGCTGAAGCTACAGCCGAGGCCGGAGAAGCTACTGTCCGAGAAGCTAAAAGTGATTGGAACCTACTATGACTCAACAACCGCAACCAGAACCCGAAAAAGTAAAGCAGACAGTTGCTAAAATGCGCGAAGTCTGTCGGCAGTTTGATAGTCTTAATTTTGCACTTGATGAACTGATTGCCCAGATAGAAGCAGATATTCGGAATAGTCCTCTCACAGCTTATCGTTTAGGGAGAGCCAAGTCTGTTGCTGGGCCTGCGGAGTCAGAAAGTTAGTGCTACTGTCATTGGTTGCGATCGCTTCCTAGCAAATTCAAGATCGATCGCCCTTTTCCCCAATTTCCCTCCACTATCTCACTCTCCACCATCCTCCCTAACTTCTTCGACAGATAAACTTAACGCCTCCGCCACCTGTTCGGCACTCAAACCCATTCCCAACAACCGGGGAATTGCAGCCCTTCTTGCCTGAAATTCAGCTTGTCGTGCCTGCTCTGCACTGTCAGCTCGCAATCTTTCTTGTTCGGCTCGCAATCTTTCTTGTTCGGCTCTTTCCCGTTGTTGTTCCCCTCGCAATCTCTCCAATTGAGCTCTTTCATCGCCAATCAATAGCAAATTACCTTCCTCATCCCACCAACGCAGCCAAAGCATGGTTTGGTTTTGATAACTGCCTTGCCAAAGTCCCAATTCTACGCCCAAAGGTGCGATCGCAAAATGACCGCGCTGATTCAGTTCTAAAAGTTGATAATATCCGTCAATCAACCGATAAACTTCTAATCGCCCGCTGTTAATTTCATAGATGCCGTAATAGGGAATTCGCATCACCCGCTCGTAAGCCCAAAACTTGCCAGGTTTCGTGATTACCCCTTCGTCTGTCCGCGACAACGGAGTAATATCCCGCTCTTCCTCGCCATTCCCGCTGGCAAATTCTAACGCAATTAACGGTGCTATATGTTCCCGCCACAGCACGTAGGAACGGCGAATTTGACCGTCAATATTAGGAGGTACATTAGGAACATAAAACCAATCAGGAGCTTCTGCACCTTTTTCCGGTGGCTCGGTTTCTCGCCAATAAATGCCGCAGTCTTGACCGATCGCATATTGTCCGTCAGGATGCCGCTGCTGCAAAATCGGGCCGATCGAATCTGTTAAAATTAAACTTTGTGGATGCTCCTGGAAATTTTTCACAAAAGTACCATCCGACTCTGGTAATTGAGTGTGGTCTGGAAAAGCAGGAGGTAGAACAACGCGGTCAACGCTTTGGGTCATAATTCCCTCCGAGGTCTGACTTAATTCATAATATCACGTCCTAGGTTTGTAGTGAGGACTTCAGTCCGCAGAAATTGATGCGGACTGAAGTCCTCACTACAAACCTTATAATCGTTATTTTTGCGGATACTCTCTAATCTGTAATTCGGAATAAAATAAGAAGTTTTGAGTTAAAAGTATCAAATTTTTTAACTCAAAATCATGGGGCGGGAACTCTTCGTACCGCCCCTACCAATGTCCTTAAGGTTTCGGTAGCGCACCTTCTGGACTGGGAGAACTTGACGGTTCTGGACTGGGAGAAGCAGCAGGATCGGGACTCGCTTTTTCTGCCGCAGGAGAAGGCGAAGGAGTGCCGCTAGCTAACTGATTAATTTGGTCTTTATAGTTAGGCGGAGCTAACTCAGTAGCTTTCTCAAAGAGCGTTTTTGCTTCGTCTGTTTTGCCCTGTTCCTTCAACACGATCGCATGAGCTAACGTCGGACGAAAATCTTTCGGATTCGCCTTAGCCGATTCGTCGTAAATCGCGATCGCCTCTGGGTAGCGCTTCTGCACAGCATAAACCTGCCCCAAAATCAACTGCACCGAAGTTACATCAATACTTCCCGGTTTCGCCTGATTCTGCGCCGGAGCAGCCTTGAGCGTATCTTGCAGCAGTCCGATCGCAGCTTCGGGCCGTTGTTGCACCAACAGCAAATTCACCAACCCCTGCAAAGCCTTAATTTCCCCAGGCTTAGACGCTAAAATTGACCGATAGGCCCCAGCAGCCCCTTCGCGATCGCCCGTGCGTTCCTTCGCCTGAGCCAGCAAAATCCCGTATTCCGTAGTTTCAGGATTCAGTTTAGCCAACTTTTCCAACGTCGGCACCACATCCTTGATCGCCCCCACTCCTTGTCCGATCAACTCCAGCCGTACCTGCAAAAGTCCCCGCAAAGCCGTTACATTGTCAGGTTCCCGCTGCAAAACCAATTCATACCCTCTCACCTGATCTTGCAGCAACTGCGATTGCTTATCGTTAGATGCGGCTGTCTGAGTTGGCGTTGGAGTCGATCGACTTTGCGCTTGATTGCCCTTGAGAATACTGTCCAAAATTGGAACCAGAGAAAATCCCACAAAAGCGATGAGCGCAAGCACTACCACTACAGTAATCAACCCGCGACCCTTGTTTGCTTTTTCCATAATTCAACTATCCCAACTTAAAATCTACTATTTTCTAAGAATCAACCCATCGCCTAGGGGCGTCTGCGATTTAACCAGATCTATGCAACCATAAAAGTTCTTAAGTTCAAAGTCCCAATTCACAAACCAGTCTTTTGCTTGCAGCTAATATGGTAACAGACCCGCAACTCCACGCTAGCCAAACTATTTTGGACACAAAGACCCGCAGCCCCAAGGAACGTGGCTTTCGTCCAATAAGAGTGCGGTTAAGCTCAAAATTACCGAAAATATGGCGGATCAGCCCGTTAGGTAATTGGATTAAGTAAAATAGGCAAGCTACTCCAGAGAGATTGGAATGGCGCCTTGGGGATTTTCCTCAAATCATTGCGAGATATTGCCGGGTTGGATGCTCAGGTATTCAACACGCTATGTCGGGATATATCCTAGATTGTCCGGACTTGAAGTATCTGAATATCCTAAACGCTATTAGCCAGCAACGCCAGCTTTCGGGCGATCGACCGATTCTTGGGTTAGCAACTCTCAAACTCTTTGCCAACAAGGATTAGAGCAGCCAGCAAATCCGGGATCGCTCGTAGCGCAGTAGAAAGTTGGCGTTGACGGGTCAAAACCAAACTTTCCGGCGCAAGCCTCAAGTCGGGTGCTAGTAGTTTTTAAATCAGTTTCTTCAGTTTATTCCTAATTTCCCTCAAGGGATGTGTCTCCGCTGCAAGGAGTTTTTATGAACCCCTCTCCCAACCGGTCTTCCAAATCGTCCAAATCTACTTCTGCTCGCAAGGCTCAGCCAACCGAGCCCGCCGTGAATCAGCCCGCAGTTACAGCCTCCGTGCCCGAGACACCAGACGAAAGTCCCGTGTCTTCCGCGTCGGCTGCACCTGTTGACCAAAATCAACCACCAGCGCCAACGGACGCCCCAGCGACAACGGACGCCCCAGCGCCAAATGACGCCCTAGCGCCAACGGACGCCCCAGCGACAACAGACGCCCCAGCGCCAAAGGATACGCTGCAACGACCACGCTACAGTTCTGCCCCCGATGGGGACAAAACAAAGCCAAAGCCCAGCGATGCTCCTGCGATCTCGGAGCCAGCAGCGCCTGCGGAATCTGCTGGTAAGACAACTGAACTCACGGTCGTACCTACCCCAACCCCCAAGCCTCCCACTAACGAAACTCAGGTCGATGATGATGACATACCCTCTGTCATGCGCCAACATCCCATTCCCCCTCCCAGTGAACCCAGACAGTACCGAGCTGTTGGTTTAGTGCGGGGCCGCTACACCCAATCTGAAGAGCAATTCACCCGAGGTATGTTGATAGCTGCCGACGGAACTGCCATCGACGCAGTTTTGCTGGGTAGAGTTATGAGTTTAGTCAAAAATCACCTGGATCTCGAACAAGAACACCTGTGGGTGGTCTATCCCCGCACCAGGCAAGAAGACGGCAACTTGCACGCCCAAATTATGGGTGTTTGGGAGCCGGAAACCCTGAAAAAATCTCCCGAAACTTCCTCTGATGAGGAAAATCAGGAAGCAGGGGAGATTGAGCAGGGCGGCGAACCATCGACTGCATCTTTGCCGCCCTCGGAACCTGATGTTGAAGATGGCTATTTTTCGATTCGAGGCGAGGTGATTTATCAACAATCGCAAGAGGAAGAAAAATATCTCATCGTCAAAATCAAGCAAGCTCCTCGCAAGAATGACGACAAGATGAAGTTTTTTAAGTTGAAACTCAAGGGGGATGTAGGAACAAAGGCGATCGGGTTTTTTTGGGATTTCCACGTCAAATTGCAAGCTGACAGTCTGATGATTGAGCAGGCCAACAATATTGGCGCCCTGCCGATTAAAAAGCGGAAATTCCCCCCCGGTAGCAAGCCGCCCGGTGGTGGCTACAAAGGAGGGGGAAACAAGCGTGCCTTTACTCCTAAGCCCAGCGGTGACGGTACTCCTGTAGGGCGTCCTACTATCAAGTCCGCAGCAGCACCGCCTGTCCCCAAGGAACCTCTTCCTAAGCCTGTGAAGAAGCCTAAGCTTGTTGAGGAATAAGACTATTTTAGATTCTTAGATTTTAGATTTTAGATTTTCGGTGAGTGCATCAGTTTCCCATGGGTGCAGTTTTTCACCAGAAGACTTCAATCTAAAATCTAGAATCCTGGACGCACTCGCAAGGATCGGAAACTGAGTTTCTTGACAACAAACCTCAGCTTTCAAGCAACGCCGGGGACAAGAAACCCGGTTTCTAAGACCTTGTGCTTCCACAAAAAAATCTAAAATCTAGAATCTAAAATCTCAAATTGTTTATTCAATCCTGACTTGGGCTCCCCACAAATCTTGGGGAAGAAATACTCGATCGACAGATAGAGGAGCAACTGGGGCCGTGAGGGTAAATAAACCCGCTTCAATTTGCTGCTTCAATTCCAAAGCTACTTGCCGCGAGAGAAACATACTCGCCAGCGGGGCGGCCCGCACGGGTTTACCCTCGATGAGAATGCGACCAGTTTTTAATTGAGCATAGCTAACTAAACCAAATGTGGGACGAACGCGCCGGGGGATAGAGAAATCTACCACCGGCGCTACTATTTTTTTGTCTGATACTGCACAGTGCGCCACGACTGTTTCGTTTAAAACAGGAAAAGGGATGCCGACTCCCAGCATCAAGGATGGGCCGTAGTTTTTGAAGTAGCAGCCGCGCACCCATTTGGAGTTCATCTGTTTGGCGTCGCCGATGAGTGCCAGGGTGGCGGCTGGGCCGATCGGAGTCCCGTTAGGCTGCCGTTTTTGCAGCGGGAAGTGTTGGGTTCCTTCCCAGGTGATGTAGCCCTGAGCACCTCCTAGGAAGATACGGGTGCCGATGCCGATGAGTTGGAGGTGGGGGTCGTTTAGCAGGGGTGACATGGCTCCCAGGCTCGAATAGACGGCGTTGCCGAGGTTCGGTTGCAGGGGGCCGAGGTAGGTGAACAGCGGGCGATCGCCCCCGTTGACTCCTACAATAAAGTTTTGATAGGCGTTCCGGGGATTGAATAAATAAAACTGGTTGATGGTATCGCGGGTAATCGTGGTTTCAAAGGAGGCGCGGGGATAGCAGTCTGTTACTTGCCCTAAAGCCCGCAACTGCACGGGTTTGCCGGCGATTAAGTCTTCGATGACGTGTCCGCCGCCCCGTTCCCGCGATTCTTCGCCGTCTTCGGCTACTTGGGTGGCTCCGAGGTACAGGTCTACGGCGCCGAAGCCGGAGTAGGCTAAAACGCCGTCCAGCCAGCACTGCCGGATTTTGATCGGGGGATCTGTATGGCCGAGGTTGATGATGGCGCCGGAGGATTCCATGGGCTCGAAGGTGCCGGTGGTAATCACATCGACTTGTTTGGCGGCTTCGGTAATGCTGGTTTCTCTGACTCTGGTTTTGAGTTCTTCGATTGTCCAGACTGTGGCTTTGCCTTGGCTGATTTTATCGTTGATTTCGTCGATCGATCTCATAACACTATTTTATTTGGATTTTAGTTTGATAGATTGGCGATCGGGCGATAGTTTGAGATAAAAGAAATGTATTATAACTGAGATGTTACACCATTCTCAATTAGCCTTTTCTGAACAGGCAAGATGCCTGTTCCACAAAGAGTTAATTTTCTTGTGGAACAGGCATCTTGCCTGTTCTTGATAATGATGCAAGATGTGAGTTATAACGCAATACGGTTCAGTTAACACTGTTAATTCCCCGGATATCCCCCTAAATCCCCCCTGATAGTCGGGGGATTTTGAGCAACTTCTTGTCCCCCCCTTGTAGGGGCGGTGCCCCCGTTCCCGCCCTCTTGGCTAGGGGGGATCTGTCTTATCTGAACCGTATTGAGTTATAACGGATATAAGAATAATATCATAAATCAAATAAAGGGCGATCGCCATGACTCAAGCGATATTAAAACCAGTCACTTTCGATGAATTTATTGACTGGTATCCTGAAAATTCGATAAACCGTTACGAACTCCATAATGGAACGATTGTTGAGATGCCTAAAACAACCGGAGAACATTCAGAAGTAGCTGGCTTCCTTTGCCTGAAGCTAGGGATGGAAATCGAGAGGCTGCAATTGCCCTACTTCGTACCCAAAGAATGCGTTGTCAAAGCTGATAACGAGCTATCTGGTTACGAACCGGATGCGATCGTTTTGGACAGACAAGGGACGAACAGCGAACCGAGATGGAAAAAGCAATCTATCATTACAATGGGTAGTTCTGTCCGGCTAATTGTCGAAGTTGTCAGTACCAATTGGCGGGATGATTACGGCTACAAGTTGGTTGACTACGAAGCTTTGGGTATTTCTGAATACTGGATTGCGGATTATTTGGGACTTGGTGGCAGACGCTATATTGGCAATCCGAAACAACCTACTTTTTTTGTTCACCATTTGGTTGATGGCGAGTATCAAGTTAGTCAGTTTCGGGGGAGCGATAGGATTGTTTCGCCCACATTTCCAGAGTTGAATTTAACGGTGCAACAGATTTTCAGCGCTGGACAAGATGCGGTTTAGAGTGCTAGGATACAAGATATAGATTTATAAGAGTCGGCGATTGAAATCGCTTCTATAAAAACAAAGTCCGCCTTCGCGGACTCAAAAATAAACTGCTATTTAAGCCAGATTTGGGATGAGTACAAACCTGAATTACTGATTTCCAGGAACGTCATTTGCGTCATTCTCTGGATCATCGGAAATGTCTGGTTTGTGTTCGGGTAAATTTTCTGATCGGCTTTGTGTGACTCCTATAGATTCGTACTCTTCATGAATAGCCGAATCAATTGCCGCCAACCTTTTAGGATTGGCGTCCCACTGGTTGAGAATGTCTTTAATTAGCACTTCCCTAATCCAAACTTGAGCGACAACTGTGAGGGGAAGGGCTAGCAATAAGCCTAAAAATCCAAAAAATGTGGCGAAGAATACTTGAGCTATTAAAGTTACTGCTGGCAGCAGCGATACTTGCTGTGCCATGACGTAGGGGGTGAGGATGTTGCTTTCAAACTGTTGAATTAGAAAGTAAAGAATGAGGACTAAACCTGATTTTAAGGGAGAGTCTAAAAGTGCGATCGTCATTGGCGGAATGACGCTAATAGTAGGGCCAATATTCGGAATCAAGTTCAGAAATCCTGCTACTACAGCGTGAGCTAACGGTAGGGGAACTTGCAAAACTGACAAACCAATTAAGCTCAAAAAAGCAATCACACTCATGCTAATTAAAGCGCCGATGACCCATCTACCGAGAGCTATTTCGCATTCATCTAAAATACCCTCGATTCGCCGCCGATAAAAAGAGGGAAATAGTTGTGTAAATGCTTTGCGGTAAGATAGGGGATCTGCTAAAGTCATCAAGGTCAAAACTAAGACTAACAAAAAACTCAGGATAACGCCTAATGTATTGCCGACAAATGCTCCTGCACCGCCAACGAGTTGGTTGAATAAAGGTTGCAGTTGCCGCATAATGTCGTTAACATCAAGATTTGGCAGGCGCTGGCCTAGTTGTCCCGAGAAGCGAGTTTCGATTTGATCTACCCAATCATTTAATCTTGCTATTCCTTGAGGAGCTCTTTGGGTAAGTTGTTGGAATTGCAGGGCGAAGGGCGGTACAATTATCAGGAACAAGCCTACGAAGACGAGGAATAAGAAGCTAATTGAGCACAGTACGGCGATCGACCTTTTGAGTCGGAATTTTTTTTGTAAGTAGCGTGCTAGTTTGTTTAAGGCCGTGGCTAAGACGATGGCGGCAAACAGCAGCAGTAGCGCTTGCCTGATTTGCCAGAGGATGTAACAAGATGCGATGAGGGCTAATAAGCCCATCCACTGTCCTAGCTTCATGCGATTTTTAGATATTATAACGGGGAATTGCCGACATTGCTTTAGACGCTTTTGGAATCGCGTCTCTACAAGATAGCTTAAATGCGATCGCCTCTTTACAATATACTCCTACAACGCAGCCTCTTCAATTCCCTTTCGCGAACACCTGCTGCGCTGTCAGATTCAATTTTGGGAAAGTTGGCGACTCAATCACCTCAGCCCCTCGGAACAGTTTAACTTGGTATTCCCCATCAATTAGTTGGTAAACCGAAAAAGTTGGTTGCTTAGGATTGCCGATAAACCGTCTCCCGCCCAATCCTAGATAGTCTATAATCCAATATTCTTGGATGCCCATTGACTCGTAAGCCTCTAGTTTGCGGGCATAATCATCCTCCCAGTTAGTGCTAGTTACTTCTACGATTAGGGGAACTGATGAACCCATTGTAATAATTGATGATTTCTCCCATCGCGGCTCGTTTCCAATGGTTTGTTCGTTGAGTACAATAATATCTGGTTCATAACCAGATTCCTCGCGCATGGGTTTGATGACGGCTTCTTTCGGGATGAAGTAGGGTAAATTAAGACGCTCAATCTCAATTCCTACCTTCAGCGAGGTAAAACCTGCTACTTTAGAATGCTTGCCTGTTGCTTTTGGCATTTCAACAATTTCTCCGTTGTGTAGTTCATAGTGACATCCTGAATTCTCAGGATACCAGTCAATGAATTCATCGAATGTTACTAATTCAGTTATGGTTTGAATCATGGTGAGTGCCTTGAGTTTGGTTGCGATCGTCCTAACGTATATTATATGACTTGTAGGGTGCGTCAGACGAACTTGTAGGGCGATTTTCGAGGGTTTCGGCTCTAAGGTTCGTAGTGAGGACTTTAGTCCTGATTCTGTCAAGGACTAAAGTCCTCACTACAAACTAATTTTATTGTCATCATTCGATCGGACTTGATATAAATCCCATCCAAAAAACCTCGCTGTCAACTGTCAACTATCAACTGTCAACTGTCAACTGTTTAAGTCTTTCTCGAACAACTTCTTGATAAAAACTCTCTAAAGCTGTCACGCAAACTTTATCATCAAACAGATTATCTTGTCGCTGACTCATGCGTCGTGAAATATCTCGCCGCCACTCTGAATCTAAACCCAATTTGACAGCAATTTCAATGTATTCCTTTTCATTTTGGGCAATTGTGTCTGTTACTCCCAGCATCTTGAGAAAGCTATAAGCGTGCAGTCCCCGCATAAATTCTCCCGGACAGGTTACTATAGGTAAATTGCACGCGATCGCCTCCAAAGACGTATTGCCCCCCGACCAAGTGAAAGTATCCAAGAAAACATCGGCAAGAAAGTTCATGGCTATATACTCTTGTCGAGTTGCGATCGCTCGAAATACACAGTAATCTTCGCTGTCGAGATTAACAGCAGCAAAAGCCCGCTTGAGCCGTTTTCGCAAAAGTTCACCGCGCGGAAAAATAAACTGAGCTTGGGGAACGCGGCGGGCTATTTCTGCTAAAATAAAATCATATTGCGGTAAGTATTTGAAAGGAGCTTGGCAGCAAAAGTAAATTATTGCATCTTCTCGGAGGTCAAAATCTAAGCGACTATTGTTTAATTCTCCGACGGTGGGTTTGGGGTAGGAAACCCCAATATTAGGCAACTTAACTAAGGTTTCTGAGTAATGCGATTGTGCATTTTCCGGTTCCATCAATTCGCTGGAAATAAAATAGTCAACTGTAGGTAAACCAGAGGTAACAGGATGTCCCCACGCCGAACATTGCACGGGTGCGAGGCGCAAAGCTGCTATTTGGATAGTTGGTGCATCCATGCCAATTTCCGGGAATACAAGAATGTGCAATTTGTCATCAATAATTTGTTGGCATACAGCTTCTAAGTTGTGAGGAATGTGGCGGAATACATGGCTATATTCGCGAAATTGTTCTGTAATCAGATCTGGTTCATTACCCGTGTAGTAACAGTAAATCTCAAATTGTTTTGTATCGGCATACCGCAACCAGCCGGTCAACCATAAAGTGCCGCTGTAAGAATGCAAGTAACTAGAAATATAACCGACTCTAATTTTACCATTTTCCGGCAGCGGAGGCATCTGTCGCGGTTCCACCCACTGGGGATAGTTCGCCGCCATAATTTGATGCACTAAATTGGCATATTTTGATTGGGATTCTACAACATTGTGGGCTTGATAGGCTAGGTAGAAATTAGTGAAACTCTGCAAGCCGAAAAAAGCATTTATTTTTTCTTGTGGAGTTTTCAAAGATGTTTGCTGAATCAAGCTTTCTAATTCTCTGACAAATCTCTTCCGGTAAGTTTGAATTTCACGCAAACTATTGTAAATAATCGGTAATGTTAAGTGGCTAAAAAGTTTAAAAACGTATTCATTCGGGAGAATCTCTGCGGCTATTTCTGCATTTGAAATAGCTTTTTTTGTTTGTCCGGTCTGCTGGCAAATTTTGATGAGTTCAAAGTGCAGTTGTCCGGCTGTCCGGTAATAGCGAAGCCCGTGTTCAAGAATTGCGATAGCTGCTGAGATTTGATTAATTCTTCGCCAGCAATCGCTGAAGTTCAAATATAGTGCTACATCTCCTACCTGGAATTGCGAAAATCTTTGATACTGCTTAATAGCTTCTTCATATCTTCCTTGAGAGTAGAGTGTGTTAGCCAAACTCAGGGCCATTGATGCTGGTGATTCCAGCGTTATATCGCCAAGTCGATCCAGTTCCAATAGTGGGATAATTTCTGCGCCGGACAAGGCTAGTGCTATTTGATTTTCCGCAGCCAACTTAATTCTATATTGAATTTGTGGCAGAAGAGTTTGCCACTGGCTTTGACTGAGGTTTTCTAATAAAATAATTTCCGGTTCGACGCTTGACTCTAAATCTTCTTCCATGCAGAGATTCATGAGAATCCCGGACAAAATTAAATCAGCGTCTAACTCAGAGTCTTCTGAAATTTCGGTGCTATCTATTAAAAGAGCTAGATTGTGGCGATCGCGATGAGTGACAATACTTTTAATAATTGCGGCCAACTCTAAATATAGCAATTCTTCTGGTTGGCTCCAATCGGGGAAAATGAGCAAGTTTAAGGGTTTGAGATTCAAGGTGGTTAGATCCATGCGATCGTCTGTCTCATGTATATTGGTGGGCATGAAGGGTTCCTATTTCTATTTAACTCGTCTTTGGGGGCGGACGATCGCCCTCCATCTCCTATCTTGGCTGTTGCGACGCCCGCCAGCCGAGGATAGCAGCTACGATCAGGCTGGGGGAAAGGACGGCGATTAGGGCGTTGATGTCGGTGGAGGGTATGGATAAGCTAGGCCCTGCGTACTTGATGGCGAGGGAAATGGCGGCGGAGAGGGTGAATACTTTGAGGATGGGGCTGATGTTGGTGTTCATGGAGGTGGTCTTTGGTTGTATAATTAGCTATTGAGACTATTATGCCAAGTCTCTGCCATGACTGCGGCACATTACAGTTTTTAACAGGAAACAGGCGATGAATATTGTTTTAAACCCAGAATTAGAACAGTTGATTCAATCTCAGTTAGATACGGGAAAATATGAAAATATAGAAGCGGTGCTGAGAGAAGCGTTAAGGCTTTTGTCTGAGCAAAATAGTCGCCGAATCATCGCTCGTAAAGTAAAGGATTTATTTGATAAAACGCAAGCGATACCAGGAGTTCAAGAAATTACTGAGGAGGAGATTGCTGTAGAGATTGAAGCTTACCGGAGAGGCGAATGAGGATTGTTGTTGATACTAATATTTTAGTGTCTGCGATTTTGAGGGGACGGATGCCCAAAATAGCGATTCAGTCAATCGTCGATCGCCCGGACTGGAAGTGGCTGGTATCACTAGAAATTCTAGCAGAATATAAGGATGTTTTGTTACGTCCCAAGTTTAAGCTAAGCCAGGAAGTGATAGAAGAGTGGTGGGAGATTTTTGATACGGTAACGCAGTCGATTGAGGTGGAGGTTGAGGTGGATTTTCCTAGAGATAGGAAAGATGCTAAATTTCTTGCTTGTGCTTTGGCTGGTAATGCAGATTTTTTAATAACTGGCGATCGAGATTTTAGTGAGGTAGAAACTTTGGGCAATACTCAGATTGTTTCAGTTTCTGATTTTCTGGATAAAATTTTAGAATAGGGGCCCGATTGAGAGCAAAGTACCAAAGCGATGAGGGAGTTGAGGCGAGGAATTTCTGGTTAGGGCGATCGCATTTTCCTGGATCGGCTTGATTAGAGTAGGTTGGTGCGATCGGCAGCCGAGGATAGCTGCTACCATCGGGCTGGGGGAAAGGACGGCGATGATGGCGTTGAAGTCGGTTGAGGCTATGGATAGGCTGGGCCCTGCGTATTTGATGGCCAGGGAAAGGGCGGCGGAGAAGCAGAATACTTTGAGGATGGGGCTGATGTTGGTGTTCATGGATGTGCTGGTTGGTTGTACGATCTGGTTTGGCGAGGGGGAGGGAAACTTTGGCCTTAACTATTATGGCAAGGCTGTGGTCTTGTTTTGTGTGGGGTTTGGGGAAAAGTGCGATCGATCGTGCCGGGAGGAGGGCAATACCTGTTCCCTGTGACCGGAAACAAAATGCGATTACATATTAGAATATGTATATGTCACAGCGCAATTTTTCAGCATCAGGTGTAATTCAGAATGGATAATCAAGAATTAGAGTTAATCGAGAAAATTCGTCAGCAATTTGATAATGCTCCTTATCCTAAAGTTCCTCTAGACCAATCCCCCAAAACAGACTATCAATCTCTCTATATTCATAATCTTGTAACAGCTTACTATTTAAGAAATCAAAAAGTTATAGATACTGAAGGGAAAGTTATTTTAGATGCAGGCTGTGGCACAGGCTATAAATCTTTAATTTTGGCAGAAGCAAATCCCGGAGCCAAAATTGTTGGCATCGACATTTCGGAAGAATCTGTAGAATTAGCACAAAAACGCTTGCAATATCATGGATTCAACAGTGCCGAATTTCATGTTTTAAGTATCGAAAAAATACCGAGTTTGAATCTAAAATTTGACTACATTAATAACGACGAAGTTCTTTATATTTTGCCTGATATAGCGGTGGGCTTGCAAGCGATGAAATCCGTACTGAAACCAGAGGGAATTATTCGTACAAATCTGCACAGTTCTCTTCAGCGCACTAATTATTATCGCGCTCAAGCACTCTTTCAAATCATGGGGTTGATGAATGAAAATCCGCGAGAAATAGAGATTCAATTGACCCGCGATATTATGAATTCTTTGAAGGATGACGTAAATCTCAAACTAACTACCTGGTACGCTAACCTCGCTGAAGAGGAAGAGTCTGTACTGATGAATTATTTGTTTCAAGGTGATAAAGGCTATACCATTTCAGAACTGTTCGAGGCGCTGAGAGTTAGTGATTTAGAGTTCTTGAGCATGGTGAATTGGCGACACTGGGAATTAACTGACTTATTTAAAGATCCAAGTAACTTACCTGCGTTTCTGGAGATGAGCTTGCCAGAAATTTCTATAGAAGAGAGGCTGCATCTATTTGAACTTTTACAACCCGTTCATCGTTTGATTGACTTTTGGTGCGCTCATCCCAACCAGGCTCAGTCGTTTGTACCTGTTTCCGAATGGACTCTTGTTGATTGGCAGACTGCACGGGTGTATCTGCATCCCCAGATCAGAACCGCTGAGGTACGAGAAAACTTGATTAACTGTATCACTAGCTACAAACCATTCGAGATCAGCCGTTATGTCCCTTTGCCAACCAGAGTTCCTATCCTGATAGAGAGTACGATGGCTGCTTGTCTTTTACCACTTTGGGAACGAGCTTCTTCTGTAGCCGACTTAGCGGAACGCTGGCTCAAGCTCAAACCGCTGCATCCTGTCACCCTAGAAGCCGCGAGTCGCGAGACAGCCTCTGAGGAAGTAAAAAAACTATTAATAACGCTAGAAGCCTTTATGTATGTGCTTTTGGAGCTATCTGCTTGAGACAGAAAAAAAAAAATGTGCAGCGTGATATCAAAACGAACGAAACTGGGTAAGTTAGCTTTACGAGTTAGAAATCAAGCATTTTGCCCCTCTAGGAGAACCAACCCATGAAAACTGAATTAAAAGCTAAGTTCCTGCATCACCTCAATCAAAAAAGACAAGATAAGGGTTTTACCCTGATTGAACTGCTGGTAGTTATCATCATTATCGGTATTTTGTCTGCTATTGCTCTGCCTTCCTTCCTCAACCAAGCTAACAAAGCCAAGCAGTCTGAAGCCAAGCAGTATGTCGGCTCCATGAACAGAGCTCAGCAAGCTAAGTATGCAGAGGATAACGGCTTTGTAAGCGGCGTTGACGCTTTGGGTTTGGGCATCAAAACTCAAACTACTAACTATACATACACAGTTACGGGTGTCACATCAGACACAAAAGCGACCAACTTAGCAACACCTGTGAATAAAAAGTCTCTCCAATTATATGCTGGTGGGGTAGCTATAGGTTCAGCCACGGGAACAGGCGCAGCTACACAGGACAAAACCACGTCAGCAGTTTTATGTGGATATGACGGTGAGGCCACTAGTGCTACGCCAGATCCGAACGCAGCTATCGGTGCTCGGTGTGCAACTGGTGGTACAGAAGTCTCCAAGTAACAAAAGTATTAGGGCTAGAATGGTTTGATAGGTTTAGCCTAAACTTTTAAAAAAAATGGGTAGTGTTGGTATAACACTACCCATTTGCATAATTTTTATAAATATTGGTTTCCCTATGAAAAATTTGATACCGTCTAACTTTTTAGATAACCCGGGATTGCCTGAAAAAATAAGTTTTCAGCAGCAAGCAGATAAATATTCAATGCAGGGGAATTACGCTCAAGCAGCAAATTTGTACGAACAAGCAATAGAAGTTAATCCAGACACCAAATCTAATTACTGGCATTTGGGCTTGATGCTTCTATTGCAGGAACAAGAGGCAGAAGCTCAAACGACTTGGCTGTTAGGCATGACTGAAGGGGAGCCGGAACAAGTTGAGGAGTGGACAGTAGAACTGATACAAGTTTTGCAAACAGAAGCAGAGCGACGTAGAGGTATAGCAGACTATTCATTAGCTTGGGCAATTCGGCAGCACATCCGAGAAATTAATCCTACAGATATTAGCAACCTCTTGCACTTGATTGGCTTGTCCATCCTGCTTAAGACGTATACAGGGGATGAACTTAATGCTCTCGGTTTAATCGATGTTCTCCAATCGGAGCAACTTCCAGAGGCAGACTCTGAGCTATTAATACAAGTCCTCAACTCTGTGTTAAACTATGCTCCCCTGTGCCCTTCGTCATTGGAACTAGCGGAAGCCTGTCTAGCCCATGTGCGGGAACCTCTAGTTTATATTGAAATTGTAATCGCAGCCTCCGCTGAAATCGCTCATTCGGCATTGCTTCCGGGACTAGCCATACGCTTTGCAGAGTTGGCTCGCCGATTAGATGTTAATAATCTCGGAATTTTACTACAGTTAGCTACTTATCATCAAAATGCTCAGCAATATGATGAAGGTATAAAAATTGCTAAGCTACGCTATTCCTTATGCAAACAATTACCAGATCGAGTTTTTTCTAATCATCAGATTATGAGGGGATTGATGAGTGCAGGTGGATATTGGGAACAGGTATTGCCGATGATTCAGAGACACAAATCACTTTTGGAGTCACTGATCGCTGAACAACCAACATCACTGCACCCGAGTACGGTTCAAAATCTGTTTCTTACTACTTTCTTTTTACCGTACTTTGAAGATTGTCCAAAAATCAATAAACTAATTCAAAATCAAGTCTCTCAGTTATGTCAAACGAATGTTGAATTTTATGCCAAGGAGCAGACCGATCGATACAGACAGCGAGTTCCTGGCATCAAAAAAAATGGTACTGCTAAGCGTTTGAAGATTGGTTACTTATCCCATTGCCTCAGAAGGCATTCGGTTGGTTGGCTAGCGCGATGGCTTTTCCAATATCACAATCGCGCTGAATTTGAAATTCATGGCTATTTTCTGATCTATAGAAAGACGGAGGACTCTTTACAGGAATGGTTTGTCAATAATGTCGATCGAGTCCACAAAGGTGGTTTTTACGGTACTGAAGTCGCCGAACAAATTTATCAAGATGAGATTGATATTCTGATAGATCTCGACAGCATCACCCTAGATGTGACTTGTGAGGTGATGGCGCTCAAGCCTGCACCCGTTCAAGTAACTTGGCTGGGTTGGGATGCTTCTGGGTTGCCGGCGGTTGACTATTTTATTGCCGATCGCTATGTTTTACCGGAGTCTGCCCAGGAATATTACAGTGAAAAAATCTGGCGGTTGCCTCAAACTTATATAGCTGTGGATGGTTTTGAGGTGGGCGTACCAGATTTGCGGCGCGATATGTTGGGTATTCCGAGTGATGCTGTTGTATATCTTAGTGCCCAGAGGGGCTATAAACGCCATCCAGACACAGCGCGACTACAGATAAAGATTCTTGCAGAAGTACCAAACAGTTATTTTTTAATTAAAGGTTCTGCTGATGAGGAGTCAATTAAGAATTTCTTTTTTCAATTAGCAGAAGAAGAAGGTGTGGCGGGCGATCGCCTGCGTTTTTTGCCAGAGGTAGGAGCAGAAGCTGTTCACCGAGCTAACTTGGGCATTGCCGATGTAGTGCTTGATACCTATCCTTATAACGGTGCTACAACTACCCTAGAAACTTTGTGGATGTGCATTCCTCTCGTGACGCGAGTTGGTGAGCAATTTGCGGCACGTAACAGTTACACGATGATGATGAATGCAGGGGTAACAGAGGGAATAGCTTGGACTGATGAAGAGTATGTCGAATGGGGGATTCGTCTAGGGAAAGACGCGGCTCTGCGCCAGCAAATATCTTGGAAACTACGCCAGTCACGACAAACTGCTCCGCTGTGGAATGGTCAGCAATTTACGCGAGAGATGGAAAAAGCTTACGAGCAAATGTGGCAGATATATATTGACAAAAATCATTGATAGTCCTAATCCGAGTGAGTAGTTTGTGCAGCGAGTTGCTGCACAAATTCGCTGGATTAATCAGTAATTCTCCTTCATAAAACGGTCTAGTTCTAATGAGGGAATGTTCTCGGCTTTTGCGTGAGCGATCGCCTCTTTATTCTCATTCTCCAATACAATTCTCCCATGCAGGCGCGGCATGAGCGCTTCCCACTGAATTTCGCTCAATTGTCCAATCAGTGAAATTTCTGGGCCGTCGGATACATCTAAATCTTGTTCCATCAAAAGATTCATCGCCACGCCAGACAAAGCTAGATTGACATCTTCCTCAGAAATATTGCTCGTATCTAGCAGTAAAGTCATCTTGCTTTTGTCTGGGTGAGTTGCGATCGCCTTCACCACTCGTTCCAATTCTAAACCAAGAGACTCTTCTGGCTGCGACCAATCTGGAAAAACAATTAGATTAATCTCTTTGAAGTTTAAACGCACTAGAGTTGCCTCAATCAGCGCTGAACTAACCGTTGTTGACATTTTTGACCAAGAGAAATTTTTAGCTTGTTCCAATCCAGCCACAATTAATGAGTTGCGAACCTTCGGTTTTTGCACCTCGCAAAGTGCATTAACCAATCCATCAACATCATCATCCTTCACATATAATGCTGCTTCGCCTGCAACTTCTGGAAGAGAAGAATTGGGACAAGTAATGACTGGACAACCGCAAGTTATGGCTTCAAGAATAGGTAATCCAAAACCTTCATACTTCGATGGGTAAACCAGTGCAATAGCACCTGAATAAGCTACTCTCAACTCCTCATCATTGAGTTGCAGCTTGTGAATTACAGTACCTGAAGTATAAGCTCTCAATTCTGCTTCTAATAGCACTCCACTCCCTGTACACACAATTTCAAAGCCTTGTTTGCTGGCAAGTTGAGCAAAAGCTTTAAAGAATAATCTAATATTTTTATAGTCCGAGCCACCTCCGACAGAAATAAAGTATGGTTTGGATATCCCATACTTCGTTTTAAAACGATTAATATCTTCTTGACCCGCTGGTGAAAAAATACCTGAAACTCCACAGTGAGCGACTGTTACCAACTCAGAAGAAATATCGGGGAAGAACCCTATCAGGTCACGGGCTGTATTTTCTGAAATTGAAATGTATGCAGATGCGTGGCGAATCGAATAGTGCTTTTCTTGCCACATTGGTTCATTCAAATTAGCTCCTAAAACTTCAGGAATCATGTCATATGCCATGAATACAGAAGGCGTTGATAGTGGCGTTGTATAGTATGTCGAGATAAATAAATCTGCACCTTCTTCATCGCAGACTTGCTGTAACATTTCGCGATCGGCATCAGTTTTACTGTAATCATAAGCAGGCACGGTGCAATACCTAATCCCCGGAATTTTTGGCGATGTCCCCACCCTATCTAATACAATTATGTGCTTGGCGAAATCATTTTGTGACCATTCTTCTAGTAGCGAACTCCAAACACGGGCAATTCCTGTCTTGTACATTTGAAAAAATACACCGTCAACCAATATTGTTAACCCGCTTCGCGAGTCGCCGTCCTCTTCTTTTTCAGCAAGTTGTATCTTCGCTGCGTGTTGAATATTAGTAATTTTGCTAACAGCTTGTAAAAAGTCATTCTGTAAAAGCGACGCCTTATTAACCGCAGTCAATTCTCTTTTTGCCAATTGTTGAAATAAATCATCCGGCAATTCTTTTTCTGTTAATAAATGCAGAGACGATCCATTTGAATATAAATTGAGATTAAATTTAGTAGCAATTATGGAAAGAGCTTTAGCTGTGTAAAGAGAAACGTGCTGACCTTCGTGAAGCACGTAGTACCACCATTCATCAGGTTTAGGATTGCTTTCTGGCAGCAATTCTGTACTAAATAAAATATTTTTAGAATTTTTCAACAATTCTTCCAGCTCATTTATCGGGTAAACTAGATGCTCAAATACTTCAAATGCCGTCACTAACTCAAATTGATTATTTGTGGCTTGACCAATCTCAAATCCTTGAGCAAATATATTCTGACAAAACTTGTCTAACCAGTAAAAGTCAAATCCCGCATCTCTCATCAGCCTGACAAATAAACCGTAGCCGCCACCGTAGTCGAGAAATTTTGACTGATGATTAAAGAAGTTAAATAATAAATTTTGGGTTATTTGTGAAAAGGACAGATTTCTGAATGCTAAGCCCACATCACTGCTAGCTATTGGCTGAGAATAAGCGTTTTCTAGCCAGTATGGTTCTTCGGTTTGAACAAATCCGCAGTTTGAACATTTAAAATAGTCTACTTCGTATTTACCCAGTACCTTAGCAACGGCAAAATGATGGGAATCGGATTCGCAAACTTTGCATTTTAGGGGCATATAATATAGTAAATTCCTAACTTATTGTAACTATTAGCTTTATTTTTTTTCTGCCATTTTTTGTCGCGCCTTCCCCAACAGCGCCTGATAATCAGCCCGATCGCCATTCAACTTCACCAACTTCTCCAAAGGCTCGATCGCCCCCACTCGATCATCCATCTCCAACCGCACATTTGCCAAGCCCTCAAGAGCCGTCTGATTCTGAGGTTCCCGCTGCAAAACCGTCTCATATCCCCGTTCCTGGGCCGCCAGCAGAGACTCCTGAGAAACCACAACAGCAGCCACGGGTTTTTGTCGGTGCTGGCTGCTCAAACCGCTGCTGAACAGACTCACCATACCAAAAATTGTCGAACCCGCAAAGCCAGCCATTGATACAAACGCAAAAATCTGCTTAATACGATCGCCCTTACGAACCTGACTATCACTAGACTTTTTCTGCGTACTTTCCATTGCTAACCTTTACTGTAGCTGTTTTCCAGGCACTCGCACTCGTACCTATATCTAGATTGCCCAAGTTCGATCGCAAAACGATCAGTTTTAAAATGTGGAATTCTTTAACACAAAATTTGAAATTTGTCAACACTATTTAAATAAGAATTATGGAAGTGCGATCGAGAGTGAAGGACGATCGCACTTATAATTCTTTAGCCGTTATCCTGCGGTAATTCTCCAAACTGCGATCGATAACTCGCTAGCAAAGATTCCAGTTCAGTCGCCCGTTGACTTTCAGCCTCAGCCCGTTGACTTTCGGCCTCAGCCCGTTGACTTTCAGCTTCAGCCCGTTGACTTTCGGCTTCAGCACGTTGACTTTCAGCTTCAGCCCGTTGACTTTCAGATTCAGCCCGTTGTCGTTCAGATTCAGCCCGTTGTCGTTCTGCTTTTAAAGCTGAAGCCAATTCATCGGGAATCAATAATTTCTCTCCATTATCTTCCCGATAAAACCCAATCAATTTTCCTTCTATTTCTAACCGCAATTGCAATACATCGCTGCGACTATCTCTAATTAATTCATACCCATCTTCCCCCAATCGATACCCGCGCAATTGTTCGGGAATCCATTCACCTCTAGGGTCAAACAACCAATATTCCTCAACTTCTATCCCCTCATACAAGTCTTTTTTATTGATTATATCTTCCGACTTTGTGCCCGGTGATGTTATTTCAAAAATCACTTTCGGCACTTGGCCTTCTTCCCAGATTTTGTAATTATCTCTGCCACCTGGTTCTACATCAAAAATCACCATCACATCAGGTGCTACGCGCAGTTTTGGGAATCCTTGAGCGTAGTACAAATATTGGTTTGCTAAAACAGTAGCTCGACGGTCTGCGAGGTATTGTTTTAAGACTTCTAAAGTGGTTAAAATTGCGTAAAGATGGTCGTAAGTTTCTGCCACTGGTTCTCCATCAGCGCTAGGGTATATGATTTCAGAAGTTTTGAGGGTGGTAACGACTGCTGTCATGGTCGTGCTTCCTGTGAGTTGTATACATATTATAAACTTTTTTGCTGTAATTAAGTAGGTTAATTTAATTAATATCAAATCCGGTAGCATCGGAATGATTATTAGCCGAAATTAGGAGAAGGCAGTGCCGTGTCCCTACCCAAAATATTGTAGGGACACGGCACTGCCGTCTCCTCTATATCATAGGTCGTGTAACCGGAATTGATATAACCTAAAATGCGATCGTTCTTAGAAGAACCCTGACTTCTTTAAGAAGTCGGGGTTCTGGGAGTTCTGTTTTTTAGTTTGGTCTATTTAATACCTCTTATCCTATGACAATTCTCCTTATTCATTCACAATTCCTGCTTCAAACACCTGTTGAGCAGTCAAGTTCAACTCCGGAAAAGCACCGGATTCAATCCTATCGTCTCCCCGAAACTGCGTCAACTCATATTCCCCGTCAGCCAATTGATATACTGAAAGCGTCGGTTGTTTGGGATTGCCTATGTAGCGTCTTCCACCCAATCCCAAATAATCCACAATCCAGTATTCAAAAATGCCCATTTCTTCATAATCTCGCAGTTTGGTAAGATAATCAGTCTGCCAGTTGGTGCTGACTACTTCTACTGCCAAACGTACTGATGAACCCATTGTGATAATCGATTCTGCTGCCCAACGTGGTTCATTTATCACTTGCTGGCGATCGAGAACTATGACATCTGGCTCATATCCTGATTCGTCGCGATCGGGTTTAAGGACACATTCTTTGGGAAGGAAATAGGGCAATCGGGTATTGCGACATATAACGCCAACTTCTATATTGAGAAAGCCAGATATTTCTGAATGTTGGCCAGTTCCTTTGGGCATTTCAATAATTACTCCATTGTGCAGTTCGTAGTGATGTTCTGAATTTTCAGGATACCAGGCAATGAATTCGTTAAATGTTACTAATTTTGTTAAGGCTTGAATCATGTCGATTGCTCCTTTATTCTAATTATATTTAATTTTAGTTGACTCTAACTATTTTTGTAGGGGCGATGCCCCGCCCCTATACTATTTATTCTACGGCAATTTTCCAAACTGCTCTCGATAACGCGCTAGCAAAGATTCGAGTTCAGCAGCACGCTGACTTTCCGATTGTGCACGTTGACTCTCCACTTCTGCGTGTTGCCGTTCCGCCTCAGCCCGTTGCCGTTCCGCTTTTAAAGCTGAAGCCAATTCATCAGGAGTTAATAATTTTTCTCCATTATCTTCCCGATAAAACCCAATCAGTTTTCCTTCTATTTCTAAACGCAGTTGCAATACTTCGCAACGACTATCTGTAATTATTTGATAACCCTCTACCCCCAGTCGATATCCGCGCAATTTTTCAGGAATCCATTCACCTTTTGGGTCAAATAACCAGTATTCCTGAACTTCTAATCTTTCATACAAATCTTTTTTAATCACTTTATCTTCCGACTGCGTGCTTGGTGATGTCATTTCAAAAATCACTTTCGGCACTTGTCCTTCTTCCCAGATTTTGTAATTATCTCTGCCACCAGGTTCTACATCAAAAATTACCATCACATCAGGTGTTAAGCGGACTTTTGGGAAACCTTGAGCGTAGTATAAAAATTGGTTTGCTAAAACAGTAGCTCGACGGTCTGCGAGGTATTGTTTTAAGACTGATAAAGTGGTTAAGATTGCGTAGAGATGGTCATAAGTTTCTGCCACTGGTTCTCCATCAGCGCTAGGGTATATGAGTTCAGAAGTTTTGAGGGTGGTAACGACTGCTGTCATGGTCGTGCTTCCTGTGAGTTGTAGCTCTATTATAAACTTTTCTGGTGTTAAGCTGGCGCGCATCTAATTTTAACAATCATGTTTCTGGAAACAACGAGTGGGGCGATGCTCCTACCTAGCCCCAAAAAATTAAATTTTAATGCCGCAACAGCTTACCAATTCTTCAATGATGTCACATACGCTCAATATTTTTGACTAATAATTGAGTTCGATCGCCCTTTTGAATTCCTTAACTGCCTCAACATGACTCGGCATATTAACACACCTGACAAGTAAATCAATATCGAGTTCTGGGAGCAATTGAGAACTCGCAATCTGTTCGTATCCTTCCTTTCCCAGAGCATACAGAGACAGTCGGCTGTTTTCCCAAAACCAGACTTCAGAAATTTGCAGGCGTTTGTAAGCCTCTAGCTTATCAATTCCGCCGCTAGTTACGACTACTTCGATCGCTAAATCTGGACGTTCTCTATCAGCACCCAATTCGTAAGATTTGTCTGCTTCACACTTCACTCGTTCCGATTCATTTTCTAAAGTCAACGAACCCGTTGGAGTGAAATCGATTCCTGCTTTCAGCAAATATGTTTCTACCAACGCACCGATACGTCCCTTGGCTATTTCGTGTTTTCTTCCAGCTTTTTTATAAATCTCCAGTATCCCATCTAAAAATGACAGCCGAACTCCGGGAATATCCAGCATCGGTTCTAAGGTTTTGAATTGTTCCCAGCTTAACCCTGGAAATAGTAACGGCCGATCTAATTTTTCTTCTAATGTTGTTGCAGTCATGGCGCTCCTTTATTCCTAATGTAAAATCTCAAATCGATCGACCTTCAAATGGCATCAGGATCTATACCCTGACTTATCAAGTATGCCATTAGGCGATCGGCACGCTGGCGTTCCTCATCGGCCCGCTGTTGTTCCTGTTCCACCCGTTCCGCACCCCACAGCAACAAATTGCCATTCTCATCCCACCAGCGCAACCAATAACCCGTTCTCTGAGATTTTTTTCCTGACCAAACCCCCAGAAATAAACCCATTGATTCTATCCAAAATCGACTATTAGCATCTGGTTCTTGCTTTGTGTACTGTCCTGAAACCAAAAGGTATACTTCTAATTCTCCCGATTTAGGATCGAAGATTGCATAAACTGGAACTTGCAAAATTTGCTCGTAAAACCGCCACTTGCCGTAAGGATATTTTGATATTGTCGAATATTCACTGCCCTTAGTATCCGATAAAAATTCCATCACTACTGCTGGAACTTATCCCTCAGCAGTGCGCGTATAACTGCGGCGGACTTCTCCTAGTTCTGCTGGTAATACCGAGGGAACGTAGACCCAATCTGGTGCTTTTACTACTGTTTTGTCATTGACTTTGGCGCACAGTCCAAAGTTGGAAGCTATTAGCATTGAAGCTATGATAAATCCTGCAAGTTCCAAGGCTTCTCGCAGGGCGGCTGCTAAAAGTGGTTGGTCGATGTTTTCAACTGGATCGTCCGGTAATTTAAAATCGTCTGGCAATTTTTCCCAAGTTATATTGTACTTGGTTTGCGTTGCGGGCGGTTTTGATAATGTTTGCGTCATTGCTTTTCCTTGTTTCGATTGAAAGAGTTTTTTTAATAAGATTTGCACAACTTTAATCTCGGGGTGCGCGCTGCCAACCTTACTAACTGAAACCTCTATAATGCGTACCTTCCTAACTGTAGGGCGCGCCACGCACCTTACCGACGGTTATTCAATGATACCAGATTTCAAGGAGTATTTTCGGGAGCAACTGGTTCTGCTGATTTTGCAGTTTGAGAAGGAATAACAGGCAATTTTTGCTGTTTGTTAAAACTGGGCAATCCCGGCTTAACAGATTGATTTACTGCCGTTGTACTCGCATTTACTTTCTCTGAAATAGGAGCTAATGTTTGAGCAACTTTAACTTGCTGCCGCAGTTGTTCTGTCGAGCCCAACAAGCCTCCCAATCCGTTAAATAACCTGCGAATGTTGTTGCGGAAAGCCGGGTCTCCCGTCAGTTCATCCACGTCGGAAGTGATTTTCTGCACGTTCTGAAATGTAGCTCGTGCAGAATCTAGGGTTTGTTGCAATAATAGCAAAGTTGCGGGATTGTTTAGCTGGCTGGATAAGTCTCGCAAAGTAGCAGAAGCTTGGGCTGCATTGGCTGAGAGGATTTCTAAATTGTTGAGCAATTGTCCTTGGTTGATTCGATTAATTGTTGGACTCAAACTGCTGACGGCTACCCGCAATTCTTGACTGCTTTGATTGATGTTATTCAGGGTTGAGACTAAACTGGCGCGGTTGGTTATTACTAATGAATTGACTTCGTTAGCTGTTAATGTGATTTTATTTGCTGCTTGAGTTACTGAATTGGCAGAATTTATTGCAGCGGCCGATACGGCTTTTGTGGAAGTGTCCGCTGTAACTGCTACTTTAGAAACATCTGCGGCGACTCCTGATATTTCCCCCTTGAGCGATTGATTCAAACTGCTCGCTTCTCCTTTTAAAGATTGATTCAAACTGTTTACTTCCTCCTTTAAAGATTGGGTCAAACTGTTGGCTTCCCCTTTTAAGGATTGATTTAAAGTTGCCAATTCGGTTTTTACTGACTCACTTAATTTACCAACATCTCCAGTTACAGATTTATTCAAAGTTTTGATTTCTGCTTTTGCTGTTTGAGTTAAACTTGATAAATCTTGAGTGAGTTTAGCTGCACCTTTAGCTGTACTGGCTGTATTCTCTGCAATTGATTTAATATTGTTGAACAGCGCGGGGTCGGTGTATAAATTAGATAGGCGGACTGTGGATCGAATCAGTTCGTCTAGACTGACTCCAGCTTGACCTTTTAAGCGGGAATTTTTGCAGATTATCTCAGGGGGACAGTCGGTACTAATGGGATTGGCGGTAAGTAACGATTCGGGCAAAATTGAGTTGGGGGTAATGTCGATCGACGATTCGCCAATTAAACCCGATTTATTTGCTTCAATCGCCACATCGCGCGGCATGACTAAAGTACCGGGGGCTATCTCCATTGTCACCTCTACGCCGTTGGCGCTGGCTTTGATGGCGGTAATTTTACCGACGGCGACGCCGCGATACCTGACGGGCGTGCCTATTTGCATTCCCTGGGCGCTGGCAAATTCTACGGCGAATTTGTAGCTGCGGTTCCCTAGCTGTACGCCCTGCAACCAGAGCACTAAGCCACCAAATAAACCGATTCCTACTAAAATCAAGAATCCGACAGAACCTTCTCTTACAGTTCGCGATCGCATATTGCCTCCTTTGGCAATTGGCAGTTGGCAGTTGGCAGTTGGCAGTTGATAGTTGATAGTTGATGGTTGGCAGTTGTTAATTTTTTTCTGATGTGTTGCCTATAGATTTTAGATAGGCGTTTAGTCGGGGTGACAGTTCGTCAATAATTGGCTTGAGTGTTTCTACTTGTGTAGTTGTTAGTAGTTGCCTAGTATAAGCCCGTCTCAACCAGTGCTTTGTTTCATATAAAGAACCTCTGGCAATCTTGATAAATCTCCGATGATCCTGATAGCTGCCTCGACCATCTCCTTCAGCAATATTAGCACCAATACTATCAGCAGCTCGAATAATTTGCTTGCCGACCGTATCTTTAGCTAGTGCGTCCCATTTTATAACAATATTCCAAATTTCATCAGCTAATTTTTCTGATAATTTATAAACATCTAATTTTTGAAAATTTGTTTGTGACATATCCCATCTCCCAATAATACAAACAATTAACCACTGCCAACCGCTTTCCTAACAACCGCCCACTGTCAACTAACAACTGCCCACTGTCAACTAACAACTAACAACTAACAACTAACAACTGCCCACTGTCAACTAACAACTGCCAACTGCCAACTGCCCACTGCCAACTGCCAACTGCCCACTGCCAACTGCCCACTGCCAACTGCCAACTGCCCACTGCCAACTGCCCACTGCCAACTGCCCACTGCCCACTGACAATTGACTATCCAATCACTTGAATTGGGCCGGTAACGCTGCCACTAAAAAATTGTTTAATTAACAAATTATCTGTCGATGCAATGTCGCTGACAGTTCCCTCCCACTGCACTTTGCCTTGATAGAGAAACACGATGCGATCGGCAGTCCGGCGAATGGTACTGTCTTGGTGAGTGACGATCGCATAAGTGCTACAAACTCCCTGAGCTCTCTGCAAATCCCGAATTAAATCTTCAATTACCGTCGAAGCGATCGGATCTAAACCCGCCGTCGGTTCGTCATACAGCAAAACCTCCGGATTGTCCCTGGCATTATCGGGATTTGCCATGATGGCGCGGGCAAAACTTACCCGCTTCCGCATTCCCCCAGACAACTGCGCTGGATAGCGTTCGCCAATTCCCCGCAAACCCACCATCTCTAACTTCTCCTCCACCAATTCCCGAATCCGGCGGCGCGGCAGCTTAGAATGCTGGTACAGTAAAAAACCGACATTCTCCTCTACCGTAAGCGAATCAAACAAAGCAGCTTGCTGAAACACCATCCCAATCCCGATCGGATCTGCCACGTCGTCCACCCATCCCATCCGTCGCTGTCCCTGAACGAAAACCTCGCCCGCATCCGGGGCCAACAAACCCGCAATTATCCGCAAAATCGTAGATTTCCCCGTCCCGGAAGGGCCAATAATTGCCAGGGCCTCTCCCCGATATATCCTCAGATCCACTCGATCGAGGATCGGGTTATCCCCGAAGGACTTACTTACCCCCTTGAGTTCGATTAGCGGCTCAGCCATAAGATGCGATCGATTATTATGTTGTCAGTCATCAGTCATCAGTCTAGCTAATGACTAATGACTAATGATTAATGACTAATGACTTAAATTGACTGCCAGAATCAAAACTCTCTTGTATTGTAAATTTGTCAGCTTGAGCTATTCCAATACCATTAAGACTAATTAACCATGTCAATTAGTTCATTTCCTAAAGCCCTGCGAGTCTTTGCCAAAGCTAAGCAGGTTTTTGTCCAATCCAGAAATCCTTACCCTTCTTCTTTGCGGAACGGGCGAGTTCACCAGTGGTTTAAGTGGTTGGCCCCCGGACTGTTGGTGAAACGGTGGCTGCTGATCAGTGCTAGCGGTGTGGTACTTGCCACTTTGGGTTTAGCGATTTGGACTGGGATGACTCCGATCTTTTTGCTGTTGCAATTGTTGAGAAATTTTTTGACTTGGATTGCGGAAGTTATTCCCAATTACGTGTCGGGCCCGATCGTGATTGCGGGCGGAATTTTGTTAATTCTGTGGGGCCAAACTCGCAGTTTGAACTCGATTACCCAAGTGCTGATGCCCGAAGGCAATGAGGAATTGGTCGATCGACTCCTCAACCACCGCCGCTTGCACCGCGGCCCGAAAATTGTCGCCATTGGAGGGGGTACAGGCCTTTCTCATTTGCTTAGGGGATTGAAAGATTACAGTGCCAAAATTACTGCGATCGTCACGGTCGCCGATGATGGCGGGTCTTCCGGGCGACTGCGACGGGAAATTGGAGTATTGCCGCCGGGAGATATTCGCAATTGTTTGGCCGCTTTGGCCGATGAGGAAAAGTTATTAACTGAGTTATTTCAATATCGCTTTCAAGCCGGTGACGGTTTGGTTGGTCACAGTTTTGGGAATTTGTTTTTGACTGCGATGAGCGATATTGCTGGAGATTTGGAACAGGCGATCGCCGCCAGTTCTAAAGTTTTAGCTGTGAGGGGGGAGGTGCTGCCGGCTACTCTGAGCGACGTTTCTTTGTGGGCAGAACTGTCTGATGGCCGAAGAATTGAGGGGGAGTCCAGCATCACCAAAGCTAACGGAAAAATCGTCAAAATTGGCTGCAATCCGGCTAATCCTCCGGCTTTGCCCAGGGCCGTCGAAGCGCTGCGGGAAGCGGATTTTATTATTATTGGGCCGGGGAGTCTTTATACGAGTGTGATTCCGAATTTGTTGGTGAAGGAAATTGCTGATGCGATCGCCAATAGTGAAGTTCCGCGCATTTATGTGTGCAATATTATGACTCAGCCGGGAGAAACAGACGGATACAGCGTTGCCGATCACATTCGGGCGATCGATCGGGCTTGCGGCCGCCCCCTATTCGATGCTGTAGTAGTTCAAGGAAAAGTCCCATCTGCAAAATCTTTGATCCGCTATTCTCAGGAGAATTCCTATCCGGTTGTGCTCGATAGAGAAGCCATAACGCAACTGGGGCGGCGAATTGTCATCGCCAATGTCATGGATGAAGATAAAAATACCGGTTTAATTCGCCACAATTCCCAAAGATTGGCGGGGATGTTGCTGCGTTGGTACGGGCGAGCCCAGAATATTTAAGCTGATTAAGGGGGAGATGGGGAGATGGGGAGATGGGGAGATGGGGAGATGGGGAGCATCTCATTTTTGCAAAAAGCATTTTTTTTACAGTGCTGTCCCCGCTCGCGTGCTTTGTATAGCACGCGAGCGGGGACAGCACTCTTAAAGCAAAACTGAGATACACCCCAACCGATAATGACTAATGACTGCTGTTCGCGAGCGGGGACGCTCGCACTTCTGACTAATGACAACTGACTAATGACTAATGACAACTGACAACTGACTACTGACTACTGACTGAAATGAAAACTTTGCTTGCAGATTTTGAGGCTACGCGCCAGTTTGGTATTGCGTTAGGTCGATCGCTCCCACCAGGCACTGTAATCTTGTTACAAGGAGACTTAGGCGCCGGCAAAACCACCTTGGTTCAAGGTATCGCCGAAGGTTTGGGAATCTCCGAATCTGTGGAAAGTCCTACTTTCACCCTGATTAACGAGTATTTTGCAGGGCGGATTCCGCTGTATCATCTAGACTTGTATCGACTCGAACCCGAAGAAGCGGAGGCTTTGCACTTAGAGAGTTATTGGGACGGATTAGAAAGGGATTTGGGGATTGTGGCGATCGAATGGGCCGAAAGATTGCAGTACAAACCCGAAAAATATTTGCAAATTTCTTTGAGTTATCTCGATAACGGGCGCCAAATTGAATTGATGGGGACTGGCGAGTTATTGGATTGGGAATGGGAAAATTGAGGAAGTGCGATTCACGCTCGGGATAGCCACAGCGCGTACTTACTGCGGCGGGCGGTTGACTCGAATCAATTTGCCCCTCAAAGTTTCTTCACCAGCAATAGCATCATTAATGCGTGTTGCCAATATTTCTACATTCCGATTTTTAGTGCAGACAATAATACCTGCATGGTCTGGCTTTCGGTTGTGCAGTCCGATAAAATCAAACCGATTTAATGTCAAAATAGCGCGATCGTTACTCACAGCAAATTCTAGCACTTCAGGATCGGGAATGCCCAGATTTGCTTTTCCTGCTTCCTGAACTGTAAGCACATTGTGACCAAAAGCCCGCAGCAATTCCACAACTGGCAAAGGAAATTGTTCGTCTGCATATAATAATGCCATAAGTTATGCTTCCTCATTTTTGCTGATTGCTTGTTCAATTTCCTCTATATGTGAATCAGCATAAGTCCAAACATTGACCAAATCAGCAGCACTTAGATGGGGATAAAATTGGAGAAGTTCGGAATCGCTTGAACCTTCATTGCGAAAACCAACAAGCAGCCACACTGGAATGCGAGTTTTGGCAATACAAGCATCGCCGCCGCACACTTCGGGAGTCTTGGTAATTCCCGGCCAGCTATTGCTTAAACTTTGGGTTAACAGCCGTATTGCTTCAGATTTCTCGGTCGGAGTTAAGGCAAGAAGTTGTGTTTCTAGTTCTTGGAGCATAGGTAATATCGCCTCGATCGTAAGGGAATATACTCTGATAATTTTAGCACAACTTTTGCTGTAATGTTTTAGGTATGTAGTTGCGCTTCAGCGCTGAAGCGCAACTACATACCTTTGTTTATATAAATTGACTACTCAACGTCAAATGTCAAGGCTTTACCCCTGACATTTGTATCTAATTTACCGTTCTCAAAAACAACTTTTCCTCCCACAACTGTCACCACGGGCCATCCAGTTAAATTCCAACCCTCAAAGGAACTCCAGCCGCACTTGCTCGCCATTTCTGCTCCGATCACCGGGCGGTAGTTGTCCAAATCAACTAAGACTAAATCGGCGTCAAAACCCGGAGCGATCGCCCCTTTGTTCGGAATCTTATAAGCCTTCGCAACAGCCGCAGACATCCAATTAGCAACTTGTGCAACTGTACACCTTCCCTCGACTGCTTGCGTCAACATCAAAGGCAAAGAAGTTTCAACTCCGGGCATTCCCGATGGGCTATTTGGATATTCTTGAGCTTTTTCTTCTAACGTGTGCGGCGCGTGATCGGTGGCGATAAAATCAATTACGCCATCGAGTAAAGCTTGCCAAAGTATTTCGTTATCGCGGGTGTCCCGCAACGGCGGATTCATCTGGGCTAAACTGCCAATCTTCTCATAGGCGCTGGTATTTAACAGTAAATGCTGCGGCGTTACTTCTGCTGTTACCCAACTCGGTTTTTCTTGTCGCAAAAACTCGGCTTCGTCGCCAGTTGAAAGATGCAGAATGTGCAGTCGGCGCTGATATTTTTTAGAAAGTTTTACGGCTAGCTGAGTTGCTAACAAGGCTGCTTGATTGTCTTGAATTTGCGAGTGTACAGCTAAATCGGTACT
The DNA here is from genome assembly GCF_020738205.1 of Microcoleus sp. PH2017_24_DOB_U_A. NCBI lineage: Bacteria > Bacillati > Cyanobacteriota > Cyanophyceae > Oscillatoriales > Microcoleaceae > Microcoleus > Microcoleus sp. PH2017_24_DOB_U_A. Next base: position 37,665 of record NZ_JAEQCT010000031.1, on the reverse strand, counting down.
GCCGGCAAATTCCTGACGACGCTGATTAATTCTAGTTTGATCTTCGGCGTGTACTGCAATTAATCGATCGCCCTTTGCGAAAACTCGCTCTAAATTTTCCTCTCCATCCATCAACAACTGTCCGTGCATCGAACCCATAAACACCTTAATCCCCGGAGTCGGATTCGCATCCAACAAATCCGGTAAATTCTCCGGCGTCGCCCCAATAAAAAAGCCGTAATTGACCAAACACTTGTCAGCAGCGCGCCTTAGCTTGTCATCTAAGGCCGCTTGGGTTGTGGTTAGGGGGCGGGTATTCGGCATTTCCAAAAACGATGTCACGCCGCCCTTAGCGCACGCACAGCTAGCCGTAAACAAATCTTCCTTGTGTTCCAAACCCGGTTCGCGGAAGTGTACCTGCGGGTCAATTACTCCGGGTAAGAGAGTTAAGCCGATCGCATTTATTTCGCGATCGCCGGACATGGCAATCTCCGGAGCAACCCGAACAATTTTGCCATCGCTAATTTGCACGTCCCCTACCAAAAATTCGCCGTCAGGTAACAGAATGCGAGCGCGACGGATTAACAAACTTGATGTGGTCGGCATAAGCTATAATTAAATAGGTAATGTACGTAGAAGCCCAGACAAATTTTATCCTCAAAAGAGTTAGAAAAATACTAATAAATATAACTAGCTTTCAGGAAAATTGTAATTTTTACGATCGACCTCGGCGCACTTTACTCAACCAGATAGTACAAAAACTCACGTCTGGGGCGCAGATTTTGCAGATTTCCTCAAAAAACCCCGAAATAAGTTTATAATTTGTATCCAGCCCAGTGACTTAAATACTTATGACTCGTCTAGACAAGTCAGCCGACCCAAAACCCCCGCAAGATACCGAAAATCCTTGGATAGAAGGAATTAAGACGATCGGCTTAGCAGCATTCTTAGCCTTTGGTATCCGCACCCTGGTTGCTGAAGCTCGCTACATTCCCACCGGCTCGATGCTCCCAACCTTGCAAATTAACGATCGATTAATTATAGACAAGGTGAGCTATCGACTTCAAGACCCGCAGCGAGGAGATATTATCGTGTTTATGCCTCCCGATCCGGCGAGTTTGTGCACGGGACAGCCGCCGCCGATCAAAGATGCCTACATCAAGCGAGTGATCGGACTTCCGGGCGATACTGTGGAAGTCAAAGATGGAAAAGTTTATATCAACAAGCAGCCGCTACAGGAAAAATATATTGAAGAAATTCCGCAGTATCCCTACGGGCCTGTAGTTGTATCTCAAAATTCTTACTTGGTACTCGGGGACAACCGCAACGCAAGCTGTGACAGCCATTATTGGGGCTTTGTACCCAGACAAAATATCATCGGTAGGGCGATCGTCCGTTTTTGGCCTCTCAACCGCACAGGCTCGATCGACCCCACACCGATTTATCCCGCTAAAAAATAGCTACCATTCAAATCCTCGGCGGTTGGAAACCGCGTCTATACAAACGATTCAAATCCTCGGCGGTTGGAAACCGCGTCTATACAAACGATTCAAATCCTCGGCGGTTGGAAACCGCGTCTATACAAACAATGTCCGCCTCCGCGGACTAAGAAATATGGAATTTCAGAGCAATGTGCGATGGCTTACGCCCCGCTACGCTACGACTCTTCAACCCGCGGAGGCGGGTTTTGTTGGTATAGACGCGGTTTCAACCGCCGGGTTTGTGGGTTGATCGGTGATATCAATTCCCGTTGCATCAGTATTGTTCAAACCGTCAACTGTCAACTGTCAATTGTCAACTGTCAACTGTCAACTGAATGACGTTTCGCGATCGAGAACTTTCACAACCTTGTTATACATATCCTCAGCTTCTTGTGGCGAATTGCCAATACTCGTCAATCCCAATTTGCCAAACTCCGACAAACAACCCATTAAATGAAACACGCTCCCCGTCTCAGTACCAGTGTCAAAATGCAGTTGATTGTCAGCAATAATATCCATCAAATCATTCGGCAACAATCCCCGATACCGCTCCTTTTTCAAATTATCCGAAGCCACATAATATTTCGGACGGCCCTGCTGGCTGTAAAATAATCCCGTAGTTCGCTCGTACCGACCGTTTGTTAACAGCTTCAAAGCCATAAACGGATGAGTTGTACCTCCTTTACGCAAGTTAATTTCTATTGCTTGAATATCCCATTTCCCGTCCGATTGCTTGACAGCAACATAATCCACTCCAAATCGCTCCAAAGCACCTTTTGCTGCTAAATTTTTTCCCACTTTCCATCCCAATTCTTGCAACGCCAGCCGATAGGATTCATCCGCCGGAAATCGGCAACCCAAGAAAATTTGACCGTCTGGGCCGCCTAAAATCTGGTCGTGGGTTGACAGAATTTCAACTTCGCCACTGGGGACAATTCGACCTTGAACGCTGGGCGATCGCTTTTCTTCTCCTTCGATAAATGCTTCCGCAATTGCCCCTAATTCGGGAATGCGGCTGCTGAAATTTTTCCAGGTTTCGCCTGTTGATTGAAAGCGCAAATTGTGGAAGCAATCGCCAATTGCTTTAACTCTTTCTTGAGGTGCTTTACCTGCGATCGGCTTCAAATCTAAAATTGCATTTCCTTCCCCCGAAAAACCTTCATTTAACTTAATTACCATCCGCTGCAAATCCGGCTGTCTTTCCCACAACGCAGCCGCAGCTTGGGCCAAATCTTCTGCATTCCAAACCAACTCGGAACCGTCAGGATAAGGTACGCCAGCTTCTTGAAAAATTTGCCTGCTGCCGCTTTTTGTTCCCCAATAAAGCAAATCCGGATCGCTAGCCCACAAAGGAATTCCCAATTTAACAGATAACTCGCGCTCTAAGGGCGTCGAGTTGTAACAAACCATATAAGATTTTGTCGGGCGTACTGCTTGGCGAATTCGCTCCATCAAGCGAGGACGTTCTAAAATTTTCTGGGTGAGGGATTTCGCCGATGCATCGTAAGCCGAGAACAGCAAAAGGCGATCGCGCGCGTGAGAAAATGGAATACCTGGGAGCAATTGCAGGTAATAATCTATAATCATGGGGTGCAGCGGCTCCGAGGTGATGTAAATTAAGCGCGTGCGAGGATTTCGCAGGCGAATCAATGAAAATAAATGCCGCTCTTCGTAGTGGTAAGCACCCTCAACTTTCAGAATTTCTTGCTGATCTAAGCTGAGAGAAGGAATGACGATAATATCACAATCTCCGCTGTCAAATTCTTCTATCTCTCGCCAACGTTCGCGTAATTCTGTCTGAAGATTGCGAAATTTTTGCGAGTATTCGGAAGATGAATTGTTTGACTCTTGCATGGCGTTTTCTCCTAATTATTCAAATAATTATTGCTAATGATGTAGGGTGCGTCAGCCCAAATAGTTGAGACAACTCAACTGGCACTCTTATAGGGGTTAATTTTTAGCTACGTTGTTGCGCTTGGGCGCTTACATATATAAAGAGCGCTGAAGCGCAACTACGTACCTTTGAGCGCTGAAGCGCAACTACGTACCTTTGAGCGCTGAAGCGCAACTACGTACCAAGATGGCGCTGAAGCGCAACTACGTACCTTTATTTAAATTGACAAAATTCTCAAATAGTGACTTAAGGTGCGTCAGTTCAAATATTTGAGGCAAATCAAACAGTTTTTTTCAGCGCACCCTACCGGGAACTAAGAAGTTCGCCGCACTCGAAAAAGTTTGGCGTATGCCAATATCGGCTCTAGGCGGCGTTGATTTTGCTTGAGTGCCGATCGCAATTTTTCCGAAGGGCGGAACACCAGAGGAGCCGAATATTTGTTCAGCATCTCGATATCGGGCGACTGACTCAACAGCATAAGTCGTACATCTTTGTCGAGCAAATAACTTAGGGAGAGCAAATCTCCCATGTTAGTAAAGTCATTACCGCGATCGCTAATTACAATTGTATCTTTAATCGAGCGATTAGCCATCGCCTCTTTGTTAATATTTCTCGCAACTTCAGCATTAAAATAGCTCAAGTCTTTGCTCCACCAAGTATCAGCAACACCGCTGACTGTACAGGATGCTATGCTTGCTGTAAATACCCCGGCTAAAACGACTTGCCAAAACCGCTGCTGAGTTTTCACATTATTGGCCAGCAAGCAAGCAACTGCTAGCTGCACCCCCGGAAAGCAGGAAATCAGATACCGACTGACGGCGGAGCGTTTGCCACCTAGGATTATATCCGGTAAAACTAGCATCAAAAACGGGACGAAAATTGATGTTATAATAAACAGCAAAGTTGAAATATTTGTGCGGCGGCAGATGTTGTAAACGGCTGCTGCAATTAACAGCAAAAATGGCAATCTTAGCAGATAAGTCCAGATATTGTCAAAGCCGAAGTCGAAGTCAAAAAATAAGGCTGTAAAGCTGAGCGTCCACAATTTTGCCAGGTACAGCCAACCAGGAGATATTCGCGTCCAATCTGTCGTTGCTGAGGCTCGTTCCAGGTTGGTCGCCAGCACGTAAATCCACGGCAGATACAAGATTAAAGCTGCTGTTACTGCTAAGAAAAATTGCGAATTAGTTAAGTGACCTCGCAATTTTCTTTTTTTGACAAACAGCCAGCAAGCAATTATAAAAACTCCATGTCCGACAAGTGTTAACGTGAAGAAAGGGTGAGTGTAGCAACCGATCGCGATCGCGATCGAGTAATACGCCCAATTTTGCCACCCCCGCAACCGCAATGCTCTCAGCAGCAGCCAACTGCTGCCAATCACCGTTGCAGTCAGCAAACTGTACTGCCTTGCTGTCTGAGCAAACAAGATATCAAAGGGAGATAAAGCCAAAAGTGTTGTTGCTACTAAGGCTGCCAAATTTGAAGCGAAAAGTTCCTGGGCTAAAGCGTACATCAAAGGCAGCGACAGCAAACTCAATATTGCTGGCAAACTGCGGGATGCTGCAAGAGAACTGCCAAATTGCTGCATCCACAAACGAGCCATCAAAAAGTACAAAGGCGGATGCTGCGGGTCTTCTAGTGCTAAGGAACGTATTGTGTCTGCTGCTGTACTTCCCGGTTTTATCCGCTGATATTTCTGCAATTCTGGTGCGGGAATAATGCGGTTTTGAAATAGTTCGTCGTCGATTTCTTGCCTGGTGAAACCAGCGGCGCGGATTGATGTGTAAGCTTCGTCGTGCCAGTAAAGTTTGCGATCGATCTCGAAGAACCGAAATCCGATACCTAGTAAAATGCCGATCGCCAATAACCAGATCAGCAACCGCGAATTTTGAGGATTTTTGGGATTAACAGATGTGTCTTGATGTGTTGTAGATGCCATGCTTGTCCTAATTGTAGCGATCGTCCCAGATGCGTACCGATCGACTCCGGGGACGATCGCACCACTACGCTCAGAAACCGGGTTTTTTACCGGGTTCGCCTGCTGCAACCTGTGTATTGCTGTGGAAAAACCCGGTTTCTCTCCACCCCCGTTTGGGCCCTGTAAAAGATCGATCGATACCTGTACAGATCCCAACCGACCATTATTCTACCTTCTGCCGAAAGCCTTCTACCTTCCAAGCAAGAGCCACCTTCAACAGTTGACAGTTGATAGTTGACAGTTGACAGTTGACCGAAGGAGAGCGACCTCTACCCTTAAATCCGAGGATTGGAGTAATGAATAGTCTGATTTTAATTTCTCTCTCGAAGGCGGGCGGGCTTTCAACCAATTCTTTCTGGTGAGGGCGCGATCGGGCCCAACCACCGCAAAATCAAGAATTCTAAACCAAATCCCCCCAGAACCTCCAGACCCCAAAAATAACTGCTAACATACGTGTTGTACAGTTAATCAACAAGCTCCGCAAGGGGTCTACCCGCGTACCGAAAATGGCAAAAAAAGAAGCTTCTACAAAAACTACTGAAAACACAGAAAAGCAAAAAGCCCTAACTTCCGTACTGTCCCAAATCGAGCGCAGCTTTGGCAAAGGAGCGATCGTCCGATTGGGAGACTCCACTCGCATGAGGGTAGAAACCATCCCCACCGGAGCTCTGACACTGGACATTGCTTTGGGCGGCGGTTTGCCAAAAGGCCGAGTAATTGAAATTTACGGCCCGGAAAGTTCCGGTAAAACTACTCTAGCGCTCCACGCGATCGCCGAAGTCCAAAAAACCGGCGGCATCGCAGCCTTCGTAGATGCCGAGCACGCCCTCGATCCCACCTACGCCTCAGCATTAGGCGTCGATATTGAAAATCTCTTAGTTTCCCAGCCGGATACCGGCGAAATGGCCCTAGAAATTGTCGATCAACTCGTGCGATCCGTCGCCGTCGATATCGTAGTCATTGACTCCGTAGCCGCCCTCGTCCCCCGCGCCGAAATCGAAGGCGACATGGGCGACTCCCACATGGGTTTGCAAGCCCGCTTGATGAGTCAAGCACTGCGGAAAATCACCGGCAACATCGGTAAATCCGGCTGTACCGTGATTTTCCTCAACCAATTGCGGCAGAAAATCGGCATAACTTACGGCAACCCCGAAACCACAACCGGCGGTAACGCCCTCAAATTTTACGCCAGCGTGCGGCTCGACATTCGCCGCATTCAAAGCTTGAAAAAAGGTACCGAAGAATACGGCAACCGCACAAAAGTTAAAGTTGCTAAAAATAAAGTTGCTCCGCCTTTCCGCATTGCCGAATTTGACATTGTATTTGGTAAAGGCATTTCTACCTTAGGCTGTCTGACTGACTTGGCAGACGAGATGGGAGTAATCCTGAAAAAAGGTTCTTGGTATAGTTACAACGGCGAGAACATCGCTCAAGGACGAGACAAAGTGATTCAACACATGGAGAAAAATATCGATTTCAAAAATGAGATCGAGCGGCTAGTACGGGAAAAACTTGATACTGGGGCAGTGGTTTCTGCTAATTCTGTCGCTCCTGTGGATGTCGATGCTGATGATGTCGATGCTGATGATGATGAGGTTGTTGATAATGATGACATTCAAGATGTAGGAGACATGGAAGAAATTTAAATTTTGTCGCGATCGGTCATTAGTTCTGTCCGCGAAGAGCGTATTGTATAATACGCTCTTCGCGGACACCACTAAAATCAAAAATGCTTGTTACAAAAATGAGATGCTCTCAAATTAAATGGGTGCATCTCATTTTTGCATCAATACTAGCTCGCTTCGAGTGCGTAGGCGCAAGCCGGGACGTAGCCATCGCCCGGGGAAATTTCTGTCACCGAGAGCTATTGAGGTGGGTCGCTACTCGAAAAGTCGATTTTAATTCAGTTTAATGGCGACACACCCTACGAATAATATTGCTACAGGGCAAGCTGTCAAATGTTTACTTCACCCTGCTTCTGGTCTCTTCACCTTGATTCACTTGGTAGCACTCGCATCACTGCGTTTACACGCTTCAGCTTCTGACTCATTGCAGGTGCAAATACTTAGGAGCAGAATAGATTCATATACGTAAGTAAAGGAGTTCCAATCACCGCTAAATACTGTGGAGTTTACGGTTACTTCCCTCTGGGTCAAGCTGCGGTAACTAACACTAGCCAGATTTTGACAACTGACAGATTTCACCTCTGAGGCTGTTTGTAAAGAAATGTAAAAGCTCCTGAAAGTTAATTGCTGTTACAGAATGTAGGATTTCTGAGCTGAACTGTAAAAAAAAGTTGTCTTGATTCATCGCAAAAATGAACTGGACAAACATGAATTTCATTTTTCAGGAACTTAAATTCTTATCCCAGGAGAATCAATCATGACTGACGGTCAATTAGGAGTTATATTAAAGATGGCTCAAACAATTAATCCTCAAATTGAGAGCGATCGACATTTTGAAATAGACTTGGAAAAATTGCGTCAACTGCCAGCAGGAACATTAGGGTGCGAAGTGGCGCGATTTCTAGACGAACAAGGGTTTGAGCCGATCGCATCTGGAGACTGGATTCAACGAAACCACGACGTTTAACCGGTTCTCACTGGTCTTTCACCTTCTGCCGAAGATGAATTTGTACTTCAAGCGTTTACTCGCGCTCAAGTATTTCGCCCTTCCTGTGCGATTTTAGTGTTAGTTGGATTGCTAAGTGGCAAATGCCCGATCGGACAAATTATCAAAGGTTTAAAACATGGAAAATTAGCCGAGCGGCTAATTGACTGGGACGTTGCATCTGATTGGGAAACTCCCTTATCTGAAGTCCGAGAGAAACTGGGGATTCTACCATTAATTGATTAATTTTTTAACTCGTCACTGCACTGCAAAACTATGCAAAGCACAATTTACAAACCGGTAATCAGCCTGAGCCCGCGAGAAAGAGCGATCGCCCAATTAGTAGCGCAAGGTCTGCCCAACAAATGTATTGCCAAAAATTTAAATATCAGTCACTGGACGGTTGCTACTTACGTGAGGCGGATTTTTATCAAACTCGGTGTTTGTTCTAGAACTGCGATGATTGCACTGTTGATGCAAGAAAATATGCTCTGGGACTCATGAGTCGATTTAAGATTTTAGATTTTACGTTGACTCACCTTGATGAATCAGGGAACTTGAACTATGGTCTAAAATTTGGGAATCGATTTTGACCCTCGTGTCGGGCATTTATACCTGTTTTTGAGGCGGAATAAGTTAGATATAGCGGTTCTTAGAAAGATGCGGTACGTAGTTGGGCTTCAGCCCTCTTAGTTTAATGGTTATAGAAGCTGTCAACAGTCAGTTGACAGTTGACAGTTGACAGTTGACAGTTTGAGAGCGACCTTTACCCTTAAGTCCGAGGATTGGAGTAATGAATAGTCTGATTTTAATTTCTCCCTCAAAGACTTGGGGCTTTCAACCAATTCTTTCTGGTCAATCATACCTCATCTCTTTGAGAAAGGCTATAGTAGGGTGCGTCAGCCTGATTTAATTCTCTGGTAACTCAGAAATTCTCTACTGACAAGCGAATTTCTTGATGGTACCCGCCCAAATCGAAAATCGAAAATCCTCTCTTCCCCCGAATTTATCCGTGGGGTCGCCTCTAAAATCTAAAATCTAAAATCTAAAATCTAAAATCGATTGACGCACCCTACAGACATACTCGGAGAAAAATAAAAACCCAGTTTCCGTGTGAAACCGGGTTTTTATTTGCAATATTTAAAACCTTTTATGCCAAAGCCAAAGAACGAGAAGAATTTCTCAAAAAATTCAGCAATTCTCGATTCACCGTTTGCGGCGCTTCCTGCTGAATCCAGTGACCACAATTAGGGATTAATTTTAACTTAAACGGAGCGCTAATTAACCGATCCAAACCTTCTACAAGTGTGTGGCTCAAAAACGCATCTTCTTCTCCCCAAAGCACCAAAGTAGGCACTGTCACAGGATCTAACTTCTGCCCCCAATGCCAAAGACGCTGCGGGTGAAACATCTGCTGGTAATAATTCATCGCCGCCGCTAACACTCCTGGCTTTTCTAAAGCGGTTTGATAAATCTGAGTTTCCTCAGCGCTAAAAGCTCCTTTGCGAACAGCTTGTCCTTGCAAGATATTTTGCACAAAATCTTTCAAATTTTGCCGGATCAACCATTCGGGGATACCGGGAACTTGAAATGCCAAAATGTGCCAACTGCGGCGGAGTTGGTCTAAATTGCTTGCCATTTCCTGCACGAATCGCTGCGGGTGCGGAGCGTTTAAAATTGCCAAGCGGTTGAGTTTTTCGGGGAATTTTTGAGCTAAATGCCACGCGATCGCACCACCGCAATCGTGACCGACAATGTGCGCTTTTGTATAGCCCAGCCGATCGATCAAACCGCGAATATCAGCACTCAGCGTATCCAAATCATAACCGCTTTCCGGCTTGTCCGAATCGTTGTAGCCCCGCAAATCCGGCACCACAACCTTGAAATGACGCGCTAAGGCAGGAATTTGATGGCGCCAAGAGTACCAAAACTCAGGAAACCCGTGCAGGAGGATCACGAGCTCGCCTTCTCCTTGGGAAACGCAGTGCAAGCGGATGTTGTTGGTTTCGACAAAGATGTGTTGCTGTTCGGAATCTAAAGACTTCATAGTTGGAAAGTTAGACTTATTTTCGGGCTGTACAGAACTCGCCGACTGATAGCAGGTTCAAACAGCCCAATGGTTTTAATTCTTCTGTTTTTATTCTAGCTGCTTTTCGATCCCCGCCGCTGCAATCTCATTAAACTTAAAACTTGTAGAGTTTTTCGCCGAATAGCAAGGGTTTGAAGCCCTTACTCAGGTCGGCAGATTGTGATAAGAACGGAGTTTAAATCTATGTTCTTATCACTTCGCACTCAACTGTCAACTGTCAACTGTCAACTGTTTAACGTCTTGTTTTTTAGGTGTAACTACTTAGATAAACTTTCTCACCTTAAATCTGTGGTTTTAACAGCGGCGCAGGCGGTTTAATAATAGCACAATTTCGTCCGTTGCCGATCGCATTTTTGAAGCAGACAGATCGGATTGATTGATGATAATACTAAACACCAGCGGCTCGTAATTGGGAACTTCGATATATCCCGACAGCGCCGAAACTCCGCTCAAAGTTCCAGTTTTTGCTTGCAAAATTACGCGGTTTGGTGTAGAGTTTATGCGATTTTTCAAAGTACCGCTATCGCCAGCCACGGGCAGTGATGCGCGGTAGATAGATCCAGTAGGTGAATTCGCCATCAATCTCAAAGTTTGCACCAAGGCTTCTGGACTAATTAAATTGTGGCGGGAAAGTCCGGAACCGTCGGCTAATATGTAGCTGTTTGGATTTACACCTAATTGAGTTAAAGCTATTTTTAACTCCTTCAAACCAATTTCACCTGTATCCTCTTGTGGCACAGGCATCTTGCCTGTGACTGCTTGTGAAACAGGCATGGAGCCTGTAATTTTCCCCAACAATCTCAATAAAACTTCTGCATAAAGATTGTTACTTTCCCGATTAGTTTCTTTCACCAATTCGGCCAGCGGTGGCGATTCAACAAACGCTAATTCCTGATTTAAATTGCGAGGAACAGGGGCAACCAAAGCTTGTTTGACAGGGATTCCCTCAGCTACTAAAACTTGCTGAAAATGCTGTAAAAAATTATTAGCGGGATTGACAACTGCGACATAAGCTGATTCAGATTCCGCACCAACTTTCAACTGCCCGCCAACTCGAATGACAGGCCGATCGAACTCCCTGCCAACTTCAATAAACTCCGATTCGGTGGTGGGGACTGTGACTGAATTGTTCAGAATTTGCCACTGATTTGCTAACTTAGGTTCGGCAAAAGTGACTTTCAGAGGTTGCCCGATCGCCTGTGGGGACAAAACAAGCTCGATCGCGTTTTGATTGAAAATTAAACTGTTAACCGGCGCGCCATAGCCAGCTTGGGCGTCTTCCCATTCCCAATTCGGATTGACTGCACTGCCTTGAAAATAGCTGTCATCGCCAATCAACTCATTTATGCGATCGACTCCACGACGTTTCAACTGCTGTGCCAAGTCCTTCAACTGAGCCTCTGCAAGGCTCGGATCGCCCCTACCGGCAACATACAAACTCCCATTTGCGCCGCTGTAAACCGATGTCTTAATCCGAAAATCGGCACCGAGTTTCTGCAAAGCAGCCGCTGTGGTTAGCAGCTTGACATTGGATGCTGGAATAAAATATTTGGTGGCGTCACGGCTGTAGAGAGTCGCCGCAGATGATAGCGGTTGAATCAAAATGCCCCAGCGCGATCGGCTAAATTCAGCACGATTGGCGATCGCATCTACCTTCGCCCCCAATTCCCCAGGACAAATATCCCCAGCCACCGCAGACGTTTGAGCGACTACCGCCGACGTGCGCCCCAAAATTAGGACTAACAAACTAACCGCAATTCCTTTAATTCTCAAAGCATCACTTCCATCACAATAGACTTCTTAGAAAAGTCCTTTAAATCAAATTTTCGGACGGGCAAGAAGCCCGTCCCACCAAAAAAATCTTTTCTTGTGGAACGGGCATCTTGCCCGTTCCAGGTATTTTTGCAAGAGGTGCGATCGCCATTCAAAATACTTTTTATCAAAATCGTATTGCGAAGCATGACCGCATATAAGTTATTAGTTATCATCTCATATTGACTGCGGTCATGCTTCGCCCCTACGGATATATTCGCTTGCATTGAGATGCACCCGAAAAATATCTGCGTTCATCTGCGCTTATCTGCTTTAAATCTGCGGTTAACCACCAATCAAAGACTTAAGAGAAAAGTCCAAATTAGATGCAAACATATCTTATAAAAATCACCGAGTCAAGACTAATAATAATAACGCATATGAATTCTCGGATTGAACAGCGCCTCTACAGGTTTTCCGCCTTTGAGGTGCTGTTCCACGATCGACTCTACATCACTCGGTTTAACTCGACAATACCAAATTTGGTCTGGGGTGACTCGCACAGTCGGGCCCGTGTTGCACTGTCCCTGACAGCTAGAAGCTTCAACTTTTACTCCTGGGACTGGTTGGGCTTCAAAGGCAGCTAGCACTGCTGCTGAACCATGTCTCAGGCAAGATTGATACTGGCAAACTAATACACAGCGCGTTTCTGGTTGGGTATCTGCTTCTGCGGCGGTAGATTCTGGCATCGCTAAGAATTTATAGAAGAAGGAAGAGGGAAGAAGGAAGAGGGAAGAAGGAAGAGGGAAGAAGGAAGAGGGAATCTTCGGTAGGGATTTTGGAAATTAAGAACTTCCTCATCGTCGGGCACGGTTGGGATATCTGCTGTTTAACATATTTTAACAATGTTGTCAGGTCGATCGCCCGCGCGCTTGACTGACAAACGGCAGAATTCGTGAGTGCGATCGCAAAAACCTTGATAAATTCTGGCATTCAAACTATTTGAGTCCTTCTAGCTTGTCACGAATCCCTTCTCCCCGGCTGCTTTTCTTCAGTCTGTGTCACGCTTTCCCTATATGATCGGATGTAGAGCAACAACTAAATCAACCGCCAATCATGCCCAAAACAGTAGCCGATGTGATGAGTCGCGATCCGATTTTGGCGCGCCCCGAAACGCCCTTAAACGAAGCGATTAAAATTTTAGCCGATCGACGTATTAGCGGCCTTCCCGTTGTAGATGAGAATGGTTTATTGGTAGGAGTCATCTCCGAAACCGACTTGATGTGGCGGGAAACCGGCGTTACTCCGCCCGCTTACATCATGGTACTCGACAGCGTGATTTATCTAGAAAATCCCTCGCGTTACGAGCGAGAACTCCACAAGGCTTTAGGGCAAACAGTAGGAGAAGCGATGAGTCAAGAGCCCGTTACCATCGAACCAGACAAATCTGTCCAAGCAGCAGCCAAACTAATGCACGATCGCAGCATCCACCGATTGCCGGTAGTCGATAGTGCTGGCAAAGTAATCGGCATCCTCACTAGGGGAGATATTATCCGATGGATGGCAGCCGAGTCTTAATTAATTGTTGCAGTTGAAGGATTGTATCAGAAAATGAGCCGATCGCTCCTTCAATCTCTAAGCTTTTGGCAATCACCAATTACCAATTACCAATTACCAATTACCAATTACCAATTTTAAAATCGCATGAGTATTACCCCTGAATCTGTCGAACAATTGCTAAATTCCGAGGATTTTGGCGAAAGGTTGCGGGCTGTCAACCAACTGCGGCAGCTAGAACCAGCGATCGCCTATAATTTGATTCAAATTGCGATCGGCGACAAAAACGTCCGCGTTAGATACGCAGCCGTCAGCCAAATGTCAACCCTCGGCGAGCAAAATCTGCCGAACGCTTTAGAGGTACTGCTTCACAGCTTGCGAAACGATCCCGAACCCGACGTGCAAGCAGCCGCAGCCGATGCTTTGGGCGCCTTGAAATTAACCGCTGCTTTAGAAGATTTGCAGCAAGTTTACAGCAGTACATCTGAATGGTTGGTGCAACTCAGCATCGTCGCAGCTTTGGGAGAAATGGGCGATCCAAAAGCATTTCCGATGTTAGAAAATGCCCTGGGTTCTGAAAACGAATTGATCCAAACTATTGCCATCAGTGCATTAGGAGAATTAGGGGATAAACGGGCCCTGCCGCTGCTGCTTCCCTACGCTTCCAATGCAGATTGGCAGATTCGTTATAGAGTCGCCCAAGCTTTGGGGCGGTTGGGCGGTGTCGAAGCAGATGCAGCTTTGGAAATTCTTGCCAAAGATGAGGTTGAGCAAGTGTCTCAGGAGGCTAAAGTCGGACAAGATAATATTTTGAAATTGTGAGTTTTGAGCGGTGAATTTTGAATTAATTGAGAATTTTTTGTGAGGATTCTACTAAAAAATTAGTTGGCGCGCGATCGCTAACAAGAGTGAAACCCGGTTTCTTCGTAGATTTTTCGTAACTAAACGCAAAACTCGAAGAAACCGGGTTTCTAGCCCCCAGCCCGCGAACTGGGCGCGCAATATGAACCTTAGTGACGCTCCTACATCAACCGCAAGCGGTATATTGTAGGCATCTGAGTCCTGTTAAGGATATCGAGATCTTCCTTCCCGCGGACTCCAATGGTTTCCCTTTACGGCGTTTTATAGTGAGGAACACGTCCCGCCCCACTTGTCACCTGAATTTTTTGGACTTAGACCCAGATTGTTATTCTTTGATCCAAGATCTAAGTATTTTACCACGACTATTGAACTTTTGTTCATCTCGTCATCCACCCGCCCACTGCTCAAAGCTGCGCTTTGAGATTATGGACAGGTGGAATCGGAGTCTCACACGCCTCTCATCCCACACTAACCTTCGATCGGTATAGTGTGGGGATTCCCGTCTGTTAAGCTAATCAGGAAAAATCTCAAATCTCAAGCTCTATCTCAGATTCCGCACAGGGCGGTTTTATTGTCGTCAGACAAGTTAGGTACGTAGTTGCGCTTAAGCGCTCTTTCCTAATATTATAAAGAGCGCTTAAGCGCAACTACGTACCTCGATCCAGATGCGAGCCGATCTTTGAGCGATACTTAGGGCATGGGGCATACCTCACTTTTTTTGAGAACCGCTATAAATTGTATTGTTGTACGTATATTAACGGTTAAACCTTAAAAAGCAAGTATAATAAATGACTTTAAAAATAATGTTGTGGGTAATTGTTCTGCGTGACGCGCTCGTGGCTGCGGAATCTCGGTTGTATTGATTCCACGGGCGATCGCACTCTTGGCTTTTTTCAACCAGAGTCCGGATATTGACATCCGCAGTTGAAGAATAGGTATAATAACAATAGATACAACAGTGGCAGGGATTAAGACAATTGTTGAAGCCTGCCCAGCCTGCGATCGGGGAAATTATCGTTAAGACGGTAAGCCATCTACCAGCTCAGCCCAGTCTTAAACATTTTTATCATCCCCATGCTTGAACAACTACAAAATTCCGATTCTCAGTCTGCGGACATTTTAACAGGAGAGCGATCGGCTTCTCAACTGTCACAACCCGCACCAGCCACAACCAATCAAAACTTTATTTATAAAGTTTTAGAACTTACGAACATAGAGCGCAGCAAATTGAGTTTGTCCCCCCTAACCTTAAATACTCAGTTGTTGAATGCGGCGCAAAATCACACCCTAAACATGGCAGTGCAAGACTTTTTCGATCACACCGGAAAAGATGGTTCGTCAATGGGAAATCGGATTACTGCAACGGGCTATAAATTCAGCTCGGCAGCAGAAAATATCGCTGCGGGATCGTCTACACCCGACCAAGTTGTATCATCATGGATGAACAGCAGTGGCCACCGGGCTAACATTCTTAATCCGAATCTGAAAGAGATTGGCATTGGTTACTATTTCCTAGCCAACGATACTGGCAGCGTCAATTACAATCACTATTGGACGCAAGTTTTTGCTACTTCGCTTGATGGTAGTGTCAATCCCGCACCACCTCCAACGCCAACTCCAACTCCAACTCCCACACCAACTCCCGTACCAACTCCAACTCCAACTCCAACACCCAGCACATTAGTCTCCATTACTTCGCCAATACCCAATGCTACAGGGGACGGCACCCCGACGACAGCACCCAAGAATACAGCCAGCGGTGGCAATTATTTCCTATCAGATGCTGCTGATACTCAAATACCTGCCAGCGCTGTGGGATTGCAAATTTTTGCCCTTTCCGGGAAAGACAATCTCACTGGAGGAGCAGGCGCTGATACGATTAATGGAATGCAAGGCGCGGATACAATTAACGGCGCAGGTGGTAATGACATCTTATCCGGCGGTAAAGATTCGGATTTAATTGATGGCGGTGTTGGTAATGATTTTATCAGCGGCAACAATGATAACGATCGACTGATCGGAGGAGATGGTAACGATACTCTCCGGGGCGGCAAGGAAAACGATATCTTGATTGGTGGTAACGGCGATGATGTCTTGGCGGGCGATCGCGGGCAAGACATTCTGACCGGCGGTGCTGGAAGTGATACGTTTATCCTAGCAGGAGGTTTGTCTGTTTCGGCTACGTTAGTTGGTGCCGATGTGATTACCGATTTTGTCGCCGGGGATAAGATTGGTTTAACCGACGGGATCGGATTTGCCAACTTGACTTTTGAATCTGTGAGTTTGAAGTTGGATGCAGGTGCAAGCATCGCTTCTACGGCGATTAAGTCGGGGGCTAATTATTTGGGAATCGTGCAGGGTGTAAGTCAAAGTCAGCTTACATCTTCTGTTTTTGTGAGTGCAATTTAGGAAGTAGATCGGGCAGTTGAAACCGCGTCTATACAAACTAAACCCGCCTTCGCGGGTTGAAGATTACTCGTTACCAGGTACAGCGACAAGAACGAGTTAATCTTCTTTCTTCAGTCCGCGGAGGCGGACTTCGTGTGTGTAGACGCGGTTTCAACCGCCGAGTCTTCTCGTATTCTTCTTTCTTCAGTCCGCGGAGGCGGACTTCGTGTCTGTAGACGCGGTTTCAACCGCCGAGTATTCTTCTCGTATTCACGTAAAATCTACAATTGTATTGATGCTACAGCCGATCGCAAATTGCCTTGAAATTCGCCTAACAACAGGTGCGTCGCTTTGAGATTTTCGGTATGCAAGGTGAGGAATTTTCTGGGGCGACGCACCCTACGATCGCAAAAATCTACAATTGTATTGATGCTACAGCCGATCGCAAATTGCCTTGAAACTCTCCCAAAATTCGATCGCACTCTTGCTTCTCCAAACCAGTCCAGTGCATCATCAAAGCTAATTTTACAGACTTGCCGCTTTTTTCCAACAAAAAACCCGCTTCATCCCGGCCCAAATCAGTTAAATCTTGTAACATCCGTACCGCCCGATCGCGCAATTTCTTATTAGTCACCGCCACATCAACCATCCGATTGCCGTAAACCTTCCCCAGCTTGACCATTACGCCAGTCGAAAGAATATTCAAAGCCATTTTTGTCACAGTACCAGCTTTCAAGCGCGTCGAACCCGCGACTATCTCCGGGCCAACCAACAACCGAATATCCACATCAGCCTCAAAATTCACCTGTTCGACGGGTACGCAGGCGATAAACACTGTTTTCGCCCCCCGCTGGCGCGCCGCGTGTAAAGCACCCGCTACAAAGGGCGTTGTACCCCCAGCCGTAATCCCGACAACCACATCGAGATTGTTAATGTGACGGTGGGCGATCGACTCAGCGCCATCTTCAGCCCGATCCTCCAAATCCTCCGAACTCCGCACCAAAGCCCCCGCACCCCCGGCAATTATGCCCTGTACGAGTTCTGGCGGCGTGCAGAAGGTGGGGGGACACTCGGCGGCATCGAGTACCCCCAAACGCCCGGAAGTGCCCGCACCGACGTAAAATAGGCGGCCTCCTTGACGTAGAGATTCGGCAGCAATGTCGATCGCCCGGGCTAACTGTTCGCGGGCACGGGCGATCGCATTTAAGGTTTGGGCGTCTTCTGCGTTGAACAAGTCCACCAATTCGATCGAGCTAAGTTGGTCTAAATTCGCGCTGTTGGCATTCACCTGTTCCGTCAGCAGATGCCCCCGTTCTTCCAAATTCTTCATTTTTTGTCAGTTATTAACGATCCGTTGGCAATTTTTGCTTCTGGTGGGCATAGTCAGGAGACATACAGAGTCCCAGCTTCAGCCTAGAAGCCTGTATCTAGAAATCGAGTCTAGGATTGAGAATGCTGGAAGATATCAAATTTATCCTTCTTCCTTCTTCCCTCTTCCTTCTTCCTTCTTCCCTCTTCCTTCTTCCTTCTTCCTTCGTGATTACAAAAGTCCTTCGAGTCGGCGGCGCATAGAATCCAGTTCGTCTTGAGAAACCTCAGAATCCGACTCCGGCTGTGACTCCGGTTCCGACTGCCCCTCTGCCTGCCACTGAGTCTGTGTTACATTGTCTTCTGGCGGAATCGCTAGTGCGCCCGCCGGCACAAGTTCCCAATCATAATCAACACTGTCGCAGAACTCCTTAATTTCCTCATCGTCGATCGCCTCGACAGCGGGTTCGGGAAAATCCTGAGCTTCCAACATCACGCCAAAGCGTGTGGCGTCGTCTTCTGACTCAAACATCAGAACTTTGTTGCGATCGCCGAGTTGAATGGTGTGAATTCCCTCATTCTCGGTGCGGGCATTGAAGAGTAAGACGAACACTCGCATAAGTTTTAAAGACCTTCTTAACCACCGTTTTTTTATCTTAGAAGCGATCGGGCAATTTTAGATTTTAGATTTTAGATTTTAGATTGACTGTCTGTTGTACGAGGTGTGGCGATTGTAGATTTTAGATTTTAGATTGACTGTCGGTTGTACGAGGTGTGACGATTTTAGATTAAGTTTGGTAAAGATTTCTGGAGTCTGTGCGACATAGGAGGGGGTGAATATTGAAGTTTCATTGTGCGATCGGCACTTCCAAGCTCAGTTATGAGTCTAGCAAAGACAGAAAGCCTTCGTCAGAATCCCAGAATTTTTCCGCTCTACTACTAAATTGTATATTTCAATTCTCGACCAAAACTCGTCAAATCCCCCCTCTCCCCCTCCCCCTCTCCCCCTCCCCCCCTCCCCCTCTCCCTTTCTCCCCCTCTTTCCTCTTCCTCTCTCAAACCGGCTGATTTCCTCAATTCCTGAATTCTCACAACCTTGAGAAATAAGCATGACTAACTCGGACGATGACAAAAAACAACTCGCACCCCGTTCTGGGCGCCACTGGTGGCGTATCTTGCTGCTTAGCGGTACGGGAGTGGGCATTCTCGGCCTGGTTGGGGCGGTAGCCGCACGGGAGTGGGTGCAGAAAAAGTTAGCTCCTTTGGTGGCCTCTGAGGTCAGTCAGACATTGAAGCGGCCAGTGCAAATCGGACGTTTGGAGCGATTTTCTCCGATCGGCTTGCGGTTTGGTCGATCGACTGTACCCGCAACTGCGATCGATCCAGATTACGCTTCCACAGAAGCAGTGGAAGTGAAATTTTCAATTTGGCCGCTGCTGTTCAACCGCACTCTCAAATTAGATATTACCTTAGTTAAGCCGAGCGCTTATATCGAACAGGATGCAGAAGGCCGCTGGGTTGATATTCCCACCCAGGACAAAAAACCTGCGGGTTTATTTAAAACGGAAATTGAAGCAATTCGAGTTGAAAATGCCGCCGCAGTTTTGGTTCCGAGTCCCGAAGTCGGACAAAAAACTTCGGCGCCAATTTCTGTAAGTCTCAAAAATGGCAGCGCTTTATTTCGCGAGCAAAATCAGCGCGTTCTCTACGAACTTAACGGTCAGTTTACCAATAATGACAATTTTGCAGTTAAAGCAGACTCTCTATTGCCTGCGGCTCAAACTAACGTGCTACTGCAATCGCAAAACTTACCTTTGTCCGACATCGCTCGCTTGCTGAAAATTTCCGGAATTTCTCTACAAAAAGGTCTGGCAAATAGCAATTTAACCGTGCAAGTGCGAGATAATAAATTATCTGGAATTACAGGAACGGCGAGTTTTGCTGGAGTGCAAGCAAGTATCAAACCGCTGAAACAGATTATCCAAAATGGTAGCGGTCAATTGCGGTTTCAGGGAACTAATTTAATTGTCGATAGTTTGACTGGTAATTACGGTTTAATTCCCGTTCAAATAGCCGGAACAGTTGCGACTGGAGCTAATTTTAATACCGAACAAGCGAGTTTCAATCTGATAACTAACGTGCAACCGGTAGCTGTGGCAAGTATTGTCAGTGCGGTGGAGGCAGAGTTAGGGCAGAAAGTAGTATTGCCGATCGCAGTTGCCGGAGAAGTTAAGGCGGATGCTAAACTGACTGGAACCGTTGCAAATCCATTGCTGGCAGGTACGATCGCCTCGACAAAACCCGCTACAGTCGATCGCCTGCAATTAAACAATATTAGCACTAACTTTAAATTGGAACGCGGGAGAACAGCTCAAACTCCAACTCCCACCCCGAATTCTCCACCGTCAACTGTGCCGTTGTCCTCTTTAGCTTTGACATTGAGCGATATATTGGTTGTGCCGGCGGCGGGCGGTAAAATTGGTGGCAAAGGTGAAGTCGATATAACGTTGGGAAGTGAGAATTCGCGATCGGGTTTGGTGTTCGATTTGCAAGCGGAAAATCTGCCCGGAGATGCGATCGCCCAAATTTACGCTCTCCCGATTCCCGCTGCTGTTAAAATTGGTAGTGTTTCCGCCAAAGCTCAAGTTTTCGGGCCGTTAAATAATATCCAAGCTAGAGCTAAATGGCAAGCACCACAAGGGACTTTTCCGGCTAGCGGCGAAATTCGCGCCGGAGGTAATACGGCGGATTTGCAAAATACCGTTGTCAAAATTGGCGATGCTACGGTGAATGTGGATGCGGCGATCCAAGACCGTCAGTGGGAAGCTATAATCAAGGGCGATCGCGTGGCAGTCAAAAGTTTGCAGCCACTGATTCCCCGACTTAATTTACCTCCAGAATTAGCAGGTTTGTTCAGCGGCACCGCCGAAGTTGCAGGAACTCTGGACGATTTGAGTTTAAATGGTATTTATGCTAGCGGCAAAGGAACGCTGAATGTTGTTGATAGTATTGTTGATGTTAATGCCAAACTAGAATCAGGCCGCTGGCAAGCTTCTGGCAAAACCGAAAAAGTTGCCATCAATCCCTTACTTGATATTGGCTTGCCATTTTTGGCGATCGCAAATTCTGCCAATCTCGACAATCTAAAATCCAAAATCCAAAATCTAAAATCTCTTGACGGACAGCTAGCCGGAGAATTTCAGGCGGCGGGAAATCTTGACAATTTAACCGCTAGTGGCATCAATCTTAGCACCAACGGTAAACTCAATATTGCCGACAGCAGTGTCAATCTCAAAGGAGAATTGACAGACGGAAACTGGCAAGCAACCGCAGAAACAGATCGCACTTCCATCAGCCGTCTAGTAGATTTGACACTCCCGATTTTAGATGTGGCTTCCGCATTCAATCCCGAAAATCAACCAGATAGCAATCTAAGATCTAAAATCCAAAATCTAAAATCGATCGACGGCCAGTTATCGAGTCAATTTACAGCTTCTGGAAGTCTGGAAAATTTGACGGCTAGCGCAATTAATCTCAACGGTAGCGGCAAACTCAATCTGGGCGGCAACAATGTCAATTTCAAAGGAGAATTGGCAGCGGGAAATTGGCAAGGAACCGCAGAAACAGATCGCACTTCTATCAGCAGCCTGGTAAATTTAGGATTGCCGCTGTTAGATGTGGCTTCGGCATTCAATCCCGAAAAGCAAGAACAATATAGCAATCTAAAATCCAAAATTCAAAATCTAAAATCGCTTGACGGACAAATATCGAATCAAATTCAAGCGGCGGGAAGTCTTGACAAATCAAGCGTCGCCGATGTTTCTGTTAACAGCAGTGGCAAATTAAATATTGCCGACGGTACGGTTGATTTTAAGGGAAAATTAGATGCTGGACAATGGCAAGCTGTTGCGGATCTCGATCGAGTTATTCTCAGTCGCTTAGAAAAAACAGTCCGCAATCTCCAACTGTTTACTCTCACGGCGACTTTGCCTAAAGGATTTGACGGCAGAGTTAACGGCCAATACCAAGCAGCGGGAAGTTTGGATAATTTGACAGCTAAAGGAATTCGTGCTAGTGGAGAAGGACGGATTTTGGTCGATCGACTCGGGGCGATCGATACCACGGCAAAATTGGAAAACGGCAACTTGGAAGCATCGCTAGCAACCAACGGAGTTACAGTCAGCAATTTAGAACAAACCCTCAAACAAACAGGTTTGCTGACAACCAATTTACCGCGAGAAATTGCCGGAACCCTCGACGGCAAAATCAGAATAGTGGGAAATACAGATAATTTAACCGCCAACGGCATCACAGCCAACGGCGACGGACAAATTCGACTCGCCAACGGTGGCGGAGTTGTCAACGCCAAAGGTAGCGCACAATCGGGGAATTGGCGCGCGTCAATTGAAGGCGACCAAATTGCCCTAAGTCGCTTCCAGAAAGCCTTTGAAGCCCAGCGGCAAAGCTTGCAAGGCAGCGGTTTAGTCTCCCAAGCCCAAAATCTCCCCCTACTGCGGGGACTATTTAACGGGAATGTTGATTTATCCGGCCCGATTGCTGCTGCTTCCCCGCAAAATGTTCGCGCCGGCGGCAGTTTCCGCATCTCGGAATTGCCCTTTCTCAAACAACCTTTTGATGCAATATTTAACTGGGATGGCAAACGGATAGAAGTAGAAAAAGCTGCAACTCGCGGTTTGACAGCCAGCGGATTTGTCGGCGTTGAGTTAGCTGGGAAAGGATTACCGTCAATTTCCAATCTAGATTTGGATGTAAAACTCTCCAACTTTAACCTGGAAGCCTTGCCAGCAGAACAGTTGGCATTTTTGACACCCATGGGTGCCAAAAAGTCTTCAGAGAAAAATCAGCCTGTGCGCGGCAATGTCGATTTCACGGGGCGCCTCACCGGAACATTGGCCGCCCTGAGTTTAGTTGGCGACGTGGAAGTGCGGAATTTAGCAGTAAATCAAGTCGCTTTTGACTCGGTACTGGCGGGAAAAGTGACGGCGAGTTCCGATAAAAGTGTAGATTTGCGTTTGGCTGGCCCCCAAGACAAAATCGAAGTCGCTTTAAATCAGTCGTTTCTGCCGACATCATTCTTAGTTAAACGCGGGGAATCGGTAGCCCGCGGCCAAGCTGAGGGCGAAACTTTGCGAGTAAATTTAAGCGATTTCCCGCTGGCTGCATTGAATCTCTCACCGGGAGAAGAGGCAGGTTTGGGGCCGATAACCGGTACTGTTTCAGGACAAGTCAACGTGCCCGGTTGGAAGATGCCGTTAAATCCAGCGACTTTGCAAGCCAACGGACAAATTGCGATCGCCCAACCGGCGATCGGCTACATTAAAGGTGACAGTTTCCAAGCCGAATTCAGCTATGCTAACGGCAGCGCCACTCTCACAAACGGCATCTTCCGGCAAGGTACCGGTCAATACTCCATTTCCGGTAACGTCAAAGCAGGCGCAAACCCCGAATTTGCCGGGAAAGTTAACATCCAGCAGGGGAATTTGCAGCAAGTTTTAGCAGCTTTGCGGTATTTCAATTTAGGAGATTTCGCGAGAGGCTTGAAACCTCCCGTTTACGGTAACAGCGGTGACGTGAAAACAGTCGCAGTCGGAGAACCGGAAGCGCCGTTAATCGAACAGTTGCGCCGCTTGGCAGAAATCGAAGTAATCTTGCAGCAGCAGCAAGCTGTGAAATCAGCGGAAAAATTGCCTGCCTTATCTCAATTGCAGGGAACTTTTGGTGGCGAAATTGCAGTGGCAGGTTCTCTGCGAACAGGCGTGCAAGCTCAATTTAACGTCAAAGGCGATAATTGGCAGTGGGGAAAATATGTCGCCGAACAGTTCAGCATTGAGGGCAGTTTTCAGGACGGGATTTTAACCGTGTTGCCGCTGGAAATTCGATCGGGCAAAAGTGCGATCGGATTTTCGGGACAACTCGGACAGAAAGCTCAATCCGGGCAGTTGCGGGTAGAAAATGTACCCGTAGAAGAGTTAGCAAAACTAATCGAATTACCCTTTGTAGACGTAACCGGAAACTTAAATTTGCGGGCAAACTTAGCCGGAAGTTTAGAAAATCCGCAAGCCACCGGCGAATTAAGTTTGCTGGACGGGACGCTAAACGGAGAACCGATTAAAAAAGCCGACAGCAGTTTCAGTTATAGCAACGCCCGCCTGAATTTTGGGGGCAGCGCTTTGGTAACTCAAACCGAACCAATTGAAGTACAGGGAAGTTTGCCTTTCGAGTTACCCTTTGCTGCGGTAAAACCCGACAACAATCAAATAGATTTCAGGGCGAATTTGCAGAATGAAGGATTAGCAATTATTAATGTCTTAACTCCCCAACTTGCCTGGGTCAATGGCAAGGGACAGGTGCAAATTCGCGTTGGAGGGACGCTGCAACAGCCTGTAGCGCAAGGAATTGCGAATTTTGAAAATGCAACCGTCCGGGCGCGGGCTTTCCCAGAACCGATTACAGGGCTAACTGGGGCAGTGCGCTTTGAGGGCGATCGTATTCGGGTAGAAGGAATTCGGGGACAATTGAGTAAAGGGGAAGTTGTAGCCCAGGGCGTGATTCCGCTGTCTGTCCCTTTTGCGGAGGGCGATGTCGATGCAGCGAATCCTTTGGCTGTCAATCTAGATAAATTGGGATTGAATCTCAGAGGATTGTACCGCGGCGGCGCAGTCGGTCAAGTCCAAGCAAGGGGAACAGCTTTGCGGCCGCAGTTGAGCGGTAAAATTGAACTGTACGACGGCGAAGTATTTCTCCCCAGCGCCGGAGGTGGCGGAACTCGGTTAGCTTCTTCCGATTCCCCTTCCACTACGACATCTTCCCCTACGACTCCGACTGAGGTTTCTACTTCTCCTGCGACTCCGACTTCGCCGACATCTTCCCCTTCCTTTGAAGTTGGATTAAACGATTTGGCGCTGAAATTAGGCCGAGGAGTGCGGGTAACGAGTGCGCCGATATTGAATTTTCAGGCGACAGGGGCTTTGACGGTGAATGGAACTTTAGACGATATTCGCCCTGCGGGTACGATTCGGTTGACTTCGGGTGCGGTGAATTTGTTTACCACGCAGTTTAAGCTTGATAAGGGATACCCACAAACAGCTACCTTTGTACCAACACAAGGACTCGATCCGACATTGGACGTGAGATTAGCAACATCGGTACAAGAAGTCTCGCGGTTTCGCACTCCAGGAACATCTGTCGCCTCTGAAATAGCCGATGAACCGACAAGTTTCGGCAGCGTGCGGAGTGTCCGAATTCAAGCATTAGTCAAGGGTAAAGCCTCCCAGTTGGCCGAAAATATCGAGTTGAGGAGTTCTCCAGGGCGATCGCAAACAGAGATTGTAGCGCTATTAGGCGGCAGTTTCGTGCAAACATTAGGACAGGGAGACAGTACACTGGCGATCGCCAATTTAGCCGGTGCCGGATTATTCAACAACCTGCAATCCGTAATTACCAACGCCACCGGATTGAGCGAATTCAGGTTATTTCCCACTCGAATTAGAGGAAACGAAGGACAAACAGCCAGTTCAAGTTCAGGGGCCGCAGCCGGTGCAGGTTCCCTCGGTATAGGCTTAGAAGTCGGGGCCGATATCACCCGCAATCTTTCAGCATCAATCATTCGAGTATTGTCAGCAAATCAGCCAACAGAATTCAACGTGCGGTATCGTTTAAACGACAAAATATTGCTCAGAGGTTCAACTAATTTCCAAGGAGACAATCGCGTCACCGCCGAATACGAATTAAGATTTTAGTCATTAGTCAGTTGTCATCAGTCATGAGTCATTAGTTTGTAGATGTGCGCTGCACTTAGTCTTGAGTTTTACACCCAATGCCCAGTGCAGCGATGCCCAATTCCCAATGCCCAATGCCCAATGCCCAATTCCCCATTCCGCATTAATTTGCTATAATATAAATAGCAAAACCAAAACGGTACTGCAAACCCCGCACACAAGGTTATAGGAGTTAAGTCAAATGGCAAACAAACTCCAAGTGAAAACACAGTCAATCGGCTACAGCGACTTATACTGGAACCGATTTAGTCCGAGAGTCGCGACTATCAGCAGCATCCGCAACGCCAACCACTGGGACGGCGGATTTATCACCTACATTGCATATCCCACAAAAGTAGAAGCCACAGCAGCAATGAAACATTTGCTACTAAATCAAAAAGCTGCGGATGTTGATATGCGGAAAGCCAAGCGGATGAAAGCAAAAGGCATTCGGTGGGAGCTAAAAATTCGGGGTTTAGCATTTAATGAAGTGTTGAAACTGGCAACAATGGATATAACTGGAAAGCTAGTTATGTCACCTGTAACAACTACTCAAGCCACAGGCTAATAGCTGAATTTAGATAATTTGTAAGGGCGGTACCCCATGCCCGCCCTAACTCCAGATTTTTCTCTTACCTCTACATCTTCCTCAGTGTCCTCTGCGGATCACAAAAAACTATAAATATATGCGTTTCATCAGCCCCAAAATAGACTTTGCATTCAAAAAAATCTTCGCATCTTCAGAACATCCAGAAATTTTAATCAGCTTCCTAAATGCAATGCTGTATAACGGAGAACCCATAATCGAAGAAATAGAAATAATTGACCCTTATTTAGCCGGAAGCGTCACAGGATTAAAAGACACCTACCTGGATGTCAAAGCCAAGATTACCGGAAACAAAACCGTAATTGTGGAAATGCAGGTACTCAACGTCGCCGCCTTTGAAAAACGAGTAGTATACAATGCAGCCAAAACCTATTCAACTCAACTCAAAGCCGGAGAAGGTTATTTAAAATTAAATCCAGTCATTGCATTAACCATCACCGACTTCATCTTATTTGAAAACACCGACAAACTAATTTCGTACTTTGAATTCACAGAAACAGAAGAAAAATTCGTCTATCCCAACTGCGAAATCAAATTAGTGTTTGTCGAGTTACCCAAATTCAAGAAAGAATTGAATGAACTCAAAACCCTGCCTGAAAAATGGATTTACTTCATGAAAAATGCACCATCATTGGAAGTAGTACCAGAGACATTGGGGTCAGTTGCAGAGATTAATGCCGCGATGGGAATTGCCAACCGAGCAAATTTGACCCTCGACGAATTAAATGATGTAGACAAGCGAGAAATGTTTATCCAAGACCAACTAGGTTCTGTGACAAAAGGGATAGAGATTGGTATTCAAAGGGGAATACAACAAGGAATACAACAAGGAATACAACAAGGAATACAACAAGGAATACAACAAGGACTTCAACAAGGGATTGAACAAGGGATTGAACAAGGGATTGAACAGGGAATCGAAAGGGGTAAAATTGAGGGGGAAATAGGATTAATTATGC
Source organism: Microcoleus sp. PH2017_24_DOB_U_A (assembly GCF_020738205.1). Lineage (NCBI taxonomy): Bacteria > Bacillati > Cyanobacteriota > Cyanophyceae > Oscillatoriales > Microcoleaceae > Microcoleus > Microcoleus sp. PH2017_24_DOB_U_A. The sequence goes on along the minus strand of NZ_JAEQCT010000031.1, from coordinate 10,424 downwards.
GTCAGATTGTGCGGCGGGTGGGTGATGTTACAATGGAAATTCAAACTCGCATCCAGGGGTTATCTGCGGCACAGTTAGATGATTTGGGAGAGGCTTTGTTGGATTTTACAAGTGAAGAGGATTTAATTGCGTGGTTAGATTCTGCGGTTGGATGAATAGCAGTTTGTAGATACCGTAGTTCAGCGGTAGGGTGCGTCAATCGATTTTAGATTTTAGATTTTAGATTTTAGATTTTAGAGGCGATCCCACGGATAAATTCGGGGGAAGAGAGGATTTTCGATTTTCGATTTGGGATTGATTCCACGGATAAATCCGGGGGCTTGTAGCACCTTTGAAATTCTCGATGAGTTTGGTAGTTCTCAATTATCACTAAAAATCTCATTCTGACGCACCATTTATTCCGGGCGTGCGTCATTTTTGAGATTGTGATGAAAGTAGCGAAAATCTCATTATTCTGACGCATTCTAATTCTAAATGAATCGTATTGAGATATAATAGAGTTTTAACAGAACACAAATTATTGTCCTATGAAAACCGTTGACAAAAGTCAATTAACCGCTCAATTACTCGAATTATTGCAACTTGTCGAGATTGAAGGCGAAGAGATTTTAGTGATGGATGGGAATAAACCAGTTGTGAGAATTTCTCAGTATGAAAAGTCTCTTTCAACTGAATAATTATTTAAGGATATGCGCGGGAAAGTAAAATATTTTGAAGATTTAACTACGCCAACATTTATTTGATCGAGTATTTTGTAAGGTGCGTCGCTATGAAATTGTTGATTTTTGTTGAATATTTTTCGAGGCGACACACCCTACGACTACTGAACCTTATTGAATTGTACCGAATTAACCTATCTTCGCCTTCCCGGTGATGGCTGCGTAACACGACGCAGCCAACCTACATCATGTGAGTGAGAGGTACGCGAGCATTTTTATCCCAAATCCCAAAACCCAAAACCTGTTTGTCCAAACAGGTCATTTCTATGGCAACCTAAAAAACAGGAAACAGAATTTTATAGACCTTGGTAACAGAAAACTAGCAATCAATTATGCAAACTCTGCCCAATCCAACTAAAACCGTATCTAGCCAACCAGTATTCGACACCAGCATCAAACGCCGCAAAACCCGTCCCGTCAAAGTCGGCAGCATCACGATCGGCGGAGGCAACCCAGTCGTCGTACAATCGATGATTAACGAAGACACCCTCGACATCGACGGATCGGTCGCAGGAATTCGGCGACTGCACGAGATTGGCTGCGAAATCGTCCGCGTTACGGTGCCCAGTATGGCCCACGCCAAAGCTTTAGCCGAAATTAAGCAAAAATTGCACGAAACCTACCAAGCCGTGCCCCTGGTTGCTGATGTCCACCACAACGGGATGAAAATTGCGCTGGAAGTGGCAAAACACGTAGACAAAGTGAGAATCAATCCCGGACTTTACGTGTTCGAGAAGCCGAAAGCCGACAGAAGCGAATACACTGACGCGGAATTCGCCGAAATTGGGGATAAAATCCGCGAAACCCTGGAACCTCTGGTGATTTCCCTGCGCGATCAAGGTAAAGCTTTGCGAATCGGCGTCAATCACGGTTCCCTCGCCGAACGGATGCTGTTTACCTACGGCGACACCCCGGAAGGTATGGTGGAATCGGCCCTGGAATTTATTAGAATTTGCGAATCCCTCGACTTCCGCAACATCGTGATTTCCCTGAAAGCCTCCCGCGCGCCGGTGATGGTGGCTGCTTACCGCTTGATGGCGCACCGGATGGACGAATTGGGGATGGATTACCCGCTGCATTTGGGCGTTACGGAAGCTGGCGATGGCGAATACGGGCGCATCAAATCCACTGCTGGTATCGCACCGCTGTTGGCTGACGGTATCGGCGATACTATCCGCGTCTCGCTGACTGAGGCGCCGGAAAAGGAGATTCCTGTCTGCTACAGCATTCTGCAAGCCTTGGGATTGCGGAAAACTATGGTTGAGTATGTGGCTTGTCCTTCCTGCGGCCGCACTTTGTTTAATTTGGAGGAAGTGTTACATCAAGTGAGAGAGGCGACGAAGCATCTCACGGGTTTGGATATTGCAGTGATGGGCTGTATTGTCAATGGGCCGGGCGAAATGGCTGATGCTGATTATGGCTATGTCGGGAAGCAACCGGGTTATATTTCTCTGTACCGCGGCCGGGATGAAATTAAGAAGGTTCCTGAGTCTGAAGGTGTGGCAGAATTGATTAATTTGATTAAGTCGGACGATCGCTGGTTTGAACCTGAGTAGGCTTTACTGGATATAGTTTTCAGGTTTGGGGCGGGCAAGATGCCCACCCCACAACTCTTGTGGTGGCACAGGCATCTTGCCTGTTGCTTTTGGGGCGGGCAAGATGCCCACCCCACAACTCTTGTGGTGGCACAGGCATCTTGCCTGTGGCTTTTGGGGGCGGGCAAGATGCCCACCCCACAACTCTTGTGGTGGCACAGGCATCTTGCCTGTGGCTTTTGGGAATACAACTCGGCAAAGTTGAATAAATATGTATCCAAAATCCGACCAAGCCTTGCCTGTGTTAGATTGGGCGTGATTATTCTGAACTCTTTTCCTCCCGCGCGTCAGACAAATGGTTATAACAAAACGAGGGCTTGTTCTAAGTGCAGCAGCGGTGTTACTCACTGCTGCAACTCTTGCCAACACTGGTTGCAGTTCTAAATCCCTGGCTTCTTTTAGGGGAAGTCCTAAAGAATTGGTTGATGAAGTTTGGCAGATTATTGACAAAAGTTATGTTGATGGCACTTTTAACCAGGTTGACTGGAAAGCGGTGCGGAATGATTATTTGAACCGGACTTATACTAGCGATGAGGAAGCTTATAAAGCAATTCGAGAAATGCTGAAGAAGCTGGACGATCCTTATACGCGGTTTATGAACCCGGAAGAGTTCAAAAATATGCAGGTTGAAACTTCTGGTGAACTCACAGGAGTTGGGATTCAGTTGACTCAAGATGAGAAAACTAAGAAGTTGGTGGTGATTTCTCCAATTGAGGATACTCCTGCTTTTACTGCTGGTATTCTAGCAAAAGATATCATTACTAAGATTGATGGCAAAACTACTGAAGGGATGGATACGAATCAAGCGGTAAGTTTGATTCGCGGCCAGGCTAATACTGAGGTGACTCTGACTATTTTGCGGGACAAAAAGGAAATAGATTTTAAGCTGAAACGCGCTAAAATTGAAATTCATCCCGTGCGGAAGTCGGTGCAGAAAAGCCCGATCGGCGAAATCGGCTATATTCGCTTAAATCAGTTTAGCGCGAACGCTGCATCGGAAATGCGATCGGCAATTAAGGATTTGGAACAGAAAAAGGTGACGGGTTATATTCTAGACTTGCGTTCCAATCCGGGTGGGTTGCTCTACGGCAGTATTGAAATTGCTCGGATGTGGCTCAAAGAAGGTACGATCGTCTCTACGGTCGATCGCGTCGGTGAAGCCGATCGACAAACCGCAAACAAAGGAGAGATTACCGACAAACCTTTAGTTGTCCTCGTAGACGGCGGTTCAGCAAGTGCTAGCGAGATTCTATCCGGCGCTTTGCAAGACAACAAGCGCGCGGTTTTGGTGGGAACCAAGACGTTTGGTAAGGGTTTGGTTCAGTCAGTACGCGGTGTGGGAAATGGTGCCGGTTTGGCGGTGACAATTGCCAAGTATTTTACTCCCAACGGCACTGATATCAACCACATGGGAATTAAACCGGATTTTCAGGTTGAACTCACTGACGCTCAAAAACAGGAGTTGCGGCGCGATCGCGATAAAATTGCTACGACGGCCGATCCGCAGTACGCCAAAGCTTTGGAAATTTTGACCAATAAAATTACTGGTAAAACAGGGAACGATAAGGCGGAGTCGAAACCGCAGGCGACGCCTTCTAAGCCCGCTGCTGCACAGGCTAAACCCAGTGCGGCACCTGCTAAATCTAAGTAGTTTTTAGTCACAAAAACTTCAGTAAAGAAGGACTAAAGTCCTCACTACGAACCTGCAAAGAAGGACTAAAGTCCTCACTACGAACCTGGTTTGTAGTGAGGACTTTAGTCCTTCCAAGTTCGTTTATTGCGGTTGACATTTACCAGCGCGAATTAAACCGATGCGTCGGGCGATCGCATCTTCAGCAGAATCGTAAGGGCCCCACTGTTCTATAATAGTGGGGCTTTGCTGTGCGATTTGAGCCGGCAAAATCTCGCAATTACCAGCAGGACGTTTGACAATATAAAATTTATCTGATTCTGTCATAGCTAAATTTCTCACCTAAAAGTTCAATACTAACTAATCGTACCGTTGAAACCGCGTCTGTACAAACGATGTCCGTGCCAATCGGACTAAAGACAATTACCGTCTAATCTTCAACCCCCTCTTAGAGTGCGTGAGTGTCTGTATAGATACAGTTTCAACCGTACATCCAATCTTCAGAATTAAGATAAGAATTAAAAAAAACTAACACTTTCGGAAGATGCCAGAAATTTTATCTATGATAAAAATATAGACATTTGTCTAAACTGTGCATTATATCAATTCTGGTTGTATCGGAATTATTTAACCGCAGAGAACGCAGAGGACACAGAGGGAGAGAAGAGAGAGATGAATAATTACTCGGCTAGACGGAATTGATATAATGCACTTTCTGTTCTCACCAAAATATTCTAATCAATACCGAAAAAAACCAATGCAATTTATTCCCAAAACAGTCCCCGAAAATCAATCACAAATCATCCCAGTTAAAGAATCTCCCCCGCCAGAAGTTGTTACTTTCGATGTCGGTGGGATGAAATGTGCGGGTTGCGCTGCATCAGTTGAACGCCAACTCATGCAGCATTCAGGCGTAATTTCGGCTTGCGTTAACTTGGCCGTAGAAGTCGCAACAATTGAGTGTCAACCGGGGGCTGTCGATGCAGAGGCTTTAGCGAAAAAGTTGACTGATAACGGATTTCCTTCTCAGTCTCGCTTAGGTGAAAATCAGCGGGAAGCAGAAGCGGCGGCAATTGAACGGCGGCGGCAAGAAATTCGACAGCAAATCAATCAATTGTCGATCGCCCTTATTCTAATTATTCTATCCGGTTTAGGACACATACTCGGCACCAAAGCCCCAATTCTCAGCAACATTTGGTTTCACTGGGGACTCGCCACCCTCGCATTGCTGCTACCTGGCCGCCCGATTATCGTTGACGGCTGTCGCAGTTTGTGGCGAAACGCACCAAACATGAACACTTTGGTAGCTTTAGGCGCAGTCACGGCTTACACGGCTAGCAATGCGGCGCTGCTGTTTCCACGCATGGGATGGGAGTGCTTTTTTGACGAACCCGTGATGCTTTTGGGCTTTATCTTGTTGGGCAAAACTCTCGAACAGCAAGCCAGACGGCGCGCTGCATCAGCTTTGCAAGCTTTAATCGCACTACAACCAGCGACAGCCCGCTTAGTTGATTTTAAACTGCCGATTTTAGATTTGGACTCTCAAGAATTGCCTGCAAACTCGACATCTGCGGTCTACAATCCACAATACATTGAAATTCCAGCCGATCGCGTCCGAGTCGGAGAATGGCTGCAAGTTTTACCCGGTGAAAAATTTCCGGTAGACGGCGAAGTCTGCGAAGGTAAAACAACCGTAGATGAATCGATGCTGACTGGCGAATCGATGCCAGTTTTGAAGCAACCAGGAGATACAGTCGCGGCGGGAACTATCAATAAATCCGGGGCAGTTGTGATGCGGGCAACTCGCACCGGTCAGGAAACAACTGTAGCTCAAATGGTGGCTTTGGTACAAGCCGCCCAAACTCGCAAAGCGCCGATTCAACACTTAGCTGATACTGTCGCCGGATATTTTGTCTATGGCGTAATGGCGATATCGGCTTTAACTTTCCTATTTTGGTATTTCGCCGGAACTCATATTTGGCCTTCTGTGCTTTTAGGACACAATATGGGGCATGGGGCATCGGGCATGGGGCATGGGGCATTGGGCATGGGAAATCAATTATCAATTACCGATTACCAATCGCCTTTGCTGTTAAGTTTGAAATTGGCGATCGCAGTTTTAGTCATTGCTTGTCCTTGTGCTTTGGGACTGGCTACCCCAACTGCAATTTTAGTCGGTTCTGGCATCGGGGCGGAGCGCGGACTTTTAATTCGCGGTGGCGATGTTTTAGAACGAGTGCATCAATTAGATACTGTGGTTTTTGACAAAACTGGGACTCTGACAACTGGAAATCTCACACTCACTGATTATTTGCCGATTTTCCAGAATTCAGAGTTGGATTTGAACTCGGATATTAATGTGGGAAACAAACAAGATATCTGTTCCACAATTTCCACAATTTCCACAATTGACTCAAAACTGCTGCAAATTGCCGCAGCAGTCGAAAGAGGCGCTTGTCATCCCATCGCCGCGGCGATTTTGCGGGAATCTCAACAGCAAGGTTTGCCGCTGCTACCTGCTGATGATTTCTACACGGAACCGGGCTTCGGGGTTTCTGCTTTAGTGGAGGGCCAGCGGGTGTTCGCGGGGAATGCTGAGTGGATGAACCAGCAGGGCGTCGCTGTGGCTGCGGAACTTTTGGAGTCTTGCCAAGGCAAAACGGCGGTTTACGTGGCTTCTGGGGGTGTTTTGCTGGGGGTAATCGGGCTAAAAGATACTCTGAGGCCAGATGCTAAGGCGGCAGTCGATCGCCTGCGGGGCATGGGATTGCGGGTAATCATGCTGACGGGCGATACGGCGTCGGCGGCGTTGGTGGTGGCGCAGCAGCTAGGTTTGGCGGCTGCTGATGTTTTGGCCGAAGTGCGACCGGAGGGGAAGGCTCGGGCGATCGCCAGTTTGCAAGCCCAAGGCTGTAAAGTGGCTGTAGTGGGAGATGGAATCAATGATGCCCCGGCTTTGGCTCAAGCTGATGTCGGTATCGGTTTGCACTGCGGGACTGATGTCGCGGTTGAGACTGCTCAAATTGTGCTAATGCGAAATGCTTTGATGGATGTTGTTGAGTCGATCGACCTTGGTCGCGCTACTTTTAATAAGATTCGCCAAAATTTATTCTGGGCTTTTGCTTATAATACTCTGGGAATTCCAATTGCGGCCGGTCTCTTGCTGCCTGCAACTGGAATTTTACTCAGTCCTGCGGCAGCAGGCGCATTTATGGCGTTTAGTTCTGTTAGCGTTGTTACCAATTCTTTGCTGCTGCGCCGGAAGTTTCGAGGTTAAATTTAGACCTTCCAAATAAAAGTCATCAGTAATTAGTCATTAGCCAGGAACTAATGACTGATGACTGATGACTGATGACTAATGATTTATGGCTACAGTGCCATACTCTCCAAAAGCCGCCAGTTATTGTTTTTCATAACTGAACGACTGACTAGCTCGAACATTTGACGGCAGTGGTTATTGGTTTGCAGGGGCAATTCCTCGTTTTTGATTACGAAGTTCATGCGAACTTCTGAGTCACTAGCCGTGTTTTTCTCAATTAGGACTTCGGCGGTGACCAGTTTCGGAATCGAAACTTGACCCGGAAGTTCGCGAGCCATCAGGGAATCTCCTGTATTGTAGATAATATCAAGATTGCATGACTCTAAAATTTCAATCAGGGATTGACGGAGACGGTCGATCGGAACTGCAACGATAAAAAAACCAGTATAGCGAGCCATAGAAAACTCCAACCATGAGGCACTGAGACTTTATTATCATACCGAACCTAGAACAGATATACGGGAGGATTCATATTTATTTTATTGAGGTGCAAAGTTAGGCAATGAAGGGCAAACTTATCGTATTTGAGGGGGTAGAAGGTGCTGGAAAAACTACACAAATGCAGCGATTGATACATTGGCTGCAAGTAAGTTATTTTCAGAAAGTCCGGTTGGTGGCTACTCGCGAACCGGGGGGTACGGAGTTGGGAAAAGGACTGCGGCATTTGTTACTCAAACAAGATCCGGGTGAATCTGTATCTGATGTAGCAGAATTACTCATGTACGCTGCCGATCGCGCTCAGCACGTCGAAACTTTTCTTAAACCCGAGTTATCGAAAGGAACGATTGTTTTATGCGATCGCTTTACAGACTCCACGATTGCTTATCAGGGTTACGGCCGCAATCTTAATTTAAATTTAATTAAGCAGTTGAATGCAATTGCCACCGGCGGCTTGGAAAGCGATCTGACTTTGTGGCTGGATATTAATGTGGAGGCGGGTTTGACAAGGGTAAGGGCCAGAGGAGAGCGCGATCGGATCGAGCAAGCTGATTTGCAGTTTCACAAGCGCGTACAGCAAGGTTTTACGGAGTTGGCACAGGAACATAAATCTCGAATTTTCCGGATCGATGCCGATCGCCCTGAAGATGCGATCGCCCAGCAAATTCAAGGTATCGTAAGTCACAAGTTAGAAGTTTGGGGATACTAAATAATCCCAATTCGGAAAATTAGAATGACATAGGCGGCCAGAAACCGGGTTTTTTAGGAAATATTTCCTAAAAATTCTCAATATCGATGAAAAACCCGGTTTCTTCCTTTTGTCCCAGCGCCGTGAATATAATTAACCGAAATTAACCGACAAAAAATCCCAGCACTTTACTGGTTAAAACCTGAATACATTCCCATACGCTTGGGTTAAGCTTTTTTGATGATAGGGCTGCCCAGAGATCGATCGCAGTGTCTCTTTTTCACATCCTTGTTATCCGCAAGACAGTCTTATCGCAAGCGTGTTGTCTTGTATACAAGATTCGCCCGTGGGGACAGCACTACCGATTTTTTTTGCTAACCAGATATCTAAACAGAGAGGAAATCTCCAGGGGCGATCGCCTGATTGCCTGCTGAGTCTACAGAAACGCGAGTAATTGCCATAAATCCCCAAGCTAAAAATACCAGTTTAATTGACAGGTATTTGGTCGATCGGGCTCCCAAAGCCTCCCAGAAGACAGATTCGTGGGGTTGTAGGGCGATCGGCTAATAGACTTCTTGCAAAAATATTTAGGACGGGCTAGAAGCCCATCCCACAAAAATCTTTTTTCTTGTGGGATGGGCTTCTAGCCCGTCCCAAAATTTGATTAATAAGGACTTTTGCAATCTTGTCTAATGTTTCGGAATAGTTGCTGCTGTGGTTTCTAGACTGTTATCCCATTTGGGTTGGCTGTTGTTGTCAAAATGTACTCAACTTGCTAACAACCTGCTATACTCATACTATAACCTACATATGTACATTAAATATTGACTATCAGGTGGGAATAAACAGCTAGTTTGATAGAAGCCTGATAGAAATTTAAGCCCTTACAGAACGTTGAAAACTGAATATGCAAGCAAAAAGCAACCACGTCCCTGAGACCATAGGAATTCAATAAAGAATGGTATTAAGTACGTCTACCCTGGTATTGTTTCGGGATTGGCTGATTCTGGCGCGATAAGTTCTCGCTTATCTATCTACCATACCCGCCATACGTTCATCACCCTACAAGCCCACGCTGGCACTGACTTACTTCTGTTAGCTACCGCCTGCGGTAACAGCGTAGAGGTCATCCAACGCCATTACCTAGGGATTGACACAACGGTTCAACTAACTGACATCTAACCCCCCCCAATCCAGCCCGCCCTAATAAGGCGGGTTTTTTATTGTCTATATTCCCATTCGATAGTCCATATGTAATCTGCATATGGGGTTTTCACCCTGAATAAACAGCCAAAACAAACCTACCTACCGCTTCCTGTAGTACACATTCCCCGCAGTAATACAAAATCATTCATTTCCGATAGCATCTCGCGTTTATTAGCCCCGGAAAAGGGTAAAAACAGCCCCTTAAAGCCCGATTACATCGCCAACATACTTGGGGGGGGGGATTTGCTCACTACCTCTCACCCTACCTACCCACCATCTACCCACACCTTTTTGCCTACATTTACCTAATACTTATTGACTTGAAGTTAATTAACATTATTACACAGGCGAGATGATACGTCACTTCATAAATTCATTGTTTGAATTCATAAAAGTCATAACCCTAATGTCATAAAAGTCATATTTTGAATCATTGGGGAGTTATATCTATCATGCCCGATCGAAAGATGAGGTATGTAGTTGGGCTTTAGCCCTCTTAGTTTCGTCGTTATATAAGCTTTCAGTCATACCTCATATTTTTGAGAAAGGCTGTCTATCATGTCCGCTCGAATTACCTTAGTAAGATTGGTTCGATAGTTGGAAATTCTGTCCTGGGATGGATGCGGACTGAAGTCCTCACTACAAACCTTAGTAAGATTGGTTCGATAGTTGGAAATTCTGTCCTGGGATGGATGCGGACTGAAGTCCTCACTACAAACCTTAGTAAGATTGGCTCTCCTGACTTTATGGTGTATAATGTAACAAACAATACATTTACTGTCATGGACTTTTATTTAGACTATCTATTAGACTTGCCTGGAGTCAAGAT
>NZ_JAEQCT010000151.1:0-11744 GCF_020738205.1 Microcoleus sp. PH2017_24_DOB_U_A | reverse complement strand
GCGTCACAAATACTGCAAAACTGTTCACCGCAATGATGGTTATATGTATGGGTTTTCCACTCTTGTCCGCTAAATCGATGATTAGAGGCGTACCGATCGATCTCCGACTTTTCCGATTATTGAAAAAACTGATTTATACCAGTTTCTAGAAGCTGCTTTCATTGATGAAGTTGCCGCAGAGATAGATTTTCGTCAATGGGTGCGACAGCAGATTCAAGGCTGATTATAGCACAATACGGTTCACTTAAGACTGATCCCCCCTAACCCCCCTTAAAAAAGGGGAGTAGGGGGTGGGACAAGAATGCTCTCAAAGTCAACCCCTACTCCCCTTCTTAAGGGGGATGCGAGGGGGATCTCCGGCACATAAATAGTGTTAAGTGAACCGTATTGGATATAGCAAAGTGCGATCGCCCAAAAACTATAACTGCTTTTTTGCAAAAAACGATCGCCCTTTTTGGAGAAAGCGATCGCCTCGATGTCAACTATTAGTTAGCAAATCTTATCAATTACCGATCAAGCTGCGGCTGCTGCTTCTTCTGCTTCTTCTTCAGGGCTGGCTTTAGTTCCCAACACGGTAACAACCACCTGAGTTGGGTCGCCGAGAGCTTCTGCTCCCGCAGGTAAAACTAATTCGTGAATGTGCAGCGCATCCCCTACCTTCAAATTAGAAATATCTACTTCAATTGCATCAGGAATGCTATCAGGTTTGCACTTAACTGCGATTTGCGTCAGCACAGTTTCCAACATACCACCTTCTAACTTGACGCCGACAGATTCGCCGACAAAATGCAGAGACACTTCAACTTCCAGGCTGTCTTGAGTTGCTACGGAGAAAAAGCTCAGGTGGTAAGGAAAACCTTTCCAAGGATGGACTTGAACTTCTCTGAGCAATGTTTTTCCGCTCCAAGAGAGTTCGGGAATGCTGAGATCAATTAGGGTGTTGTTGACTGCGTGTTTTTTGAGCAGGGTTTCAACTGTTTTAGCTTTGACGGTAAGGGAAATGGATTCAGAGCCTTTGTGTCCGTAAAGGACGGCGGGAATCAATCCGGAGCGGCGGAGGGCGTTAGGTTTGCTGCCTTCTGCCCGCTTTTGACATTCTACTGCGATTTCCATTTTATGACTTTCTGTTGATTGTTTTCACATTTTACCAGAATTGTGGTAGTGCGATCGCGTTCAATTAAATTCGCTGAAGGTATTGATAATTTTCGTTTTCCACACACTTCAGCAATTCGAGCATTTTTCTCAAACGGTACGTTCCTGATTGATACTCTTCTTTTGAAGGGGAATCACCAAGCTTAGTCAGAACTAAATCGCTTTCACTGATGATTGCTTCGCTGAAAATTTTCTTGAACTACTGGCGAATCTCCTGATTTAATTCAACTAGAGGCAGAATTACATTTTCTTCATCTAAGTGAATTTCGGTATCGATTGATGCGCCACCTATTTTGGAAAAATCAGACTTTGCCAACCATTCGTAAGTATTTGCTGTGATTCTTACACTATCAGACGGTTCACCATTGGCTGAATAAAAACTGATGTCAAACATTGGGATTGCTCCTCCCACTAAACATCTGAAAACTCGTTATTATGATAGGGCGATCGAACTAACTTAATTAAAGGACTCGTTGAAGATATTGATAATCTTCGTTTTCAACACATTTTAGCAAGTCTAGCAATTTCCTCAAACGGTAGGTTGCTGATTGATACTCTTCTTTGAGAGGAGAATCTCCCAGCTTGGTGAGGACGGTATCGCTTTCGCAGATAATTGCATCGCGGAAAAAACTTCTGAGCTTCTGGCGAATATCTCGATCTAACTCAACTAAAGGTAGTTTCTCCTCTTCTTCATCTATCAAAATATTTCTGGGAACAGATTTGCCAATTTTGGAAAATTCTGATTTTGCCAACCACTCGTAAACGTCTTCAGACATTTCGATATAGTGCGGCGGTCGATCAGTTTTGAAGGTATAAAAAATAAGATCTAACATTAGCTTTCCTCTTGACCTTCCTGATTCAATAACTTACTTTCTGGAAAATTTTCTACCCAAGCTATATCTGCTCGATCGAATACAGTTTTAGCAGGTTTAGTAATTCCTCCTGTGGTAATAACTCCAATCACAGTTCCTTTTTGACATATTTCCTTAGCTTTGGTTGAATCTATTTTCTTGGTTTTCCAGGCTTTAATTTCAATATGCGGTTCATTCATTATTGTTTATATTTTTTTGATAAATTAACTATTGAATTCTACCTGCAAATTACGGAGTAGCTGTTTAATTCGCGGAACATCTTGCTGGTTGACTATCAAAATATCACCTTTGGGATTGTTTCCGGTTGTTCTTTTGGCTTCTATTCCTTCTTTGCTCAACTCCATTATAAGCCATCCAATCATGTCCCTGTGAACTTATAGCCGTGCTATCTGTTCATCCTCGTCAGTCATTTACTTGACTCCCTGTAAATAATACCAATTCTCGCCTCGTCTTGCAACAATCATGAGTGTTGGGCTAGCGTGGAACGGAGGGTTGTTTCCTGAAAGACTGTATGCAGCGGTGCGTCGCTGCGAGATTGTGGCTCTTTTTTGGGATTTTTGATGGCGACGCACTCTACAGCTACTGTTGCATGAGTTTTATGATTGTGCTACTACAGCCGTGCCATCAACCGACAATAATCCCCGCTTCGGCCCGTGAATCGGGTCTTCGACAATAATAGTTTGGTCGCGACTGGCTCCGAGAGATACAATGGCGATCGGCACTTCCATCAAATCTGCCAAAAACTTTAGATAATCCAAGGCTTGCGATGGCAAATCTTCCAAATTGCGGCACTCTTCCGTGGACTGTTTCCAACCGGGAAGGGTTTCGTAAATGGGTTTACAGCGAGCAAATATCCGCGAACTTTTCGGGAAATCAATGCAGCGTTCCCCGTCAATTTCGTAAGCAACGCAAACCTTGATTTCTTCTAATTCATCCAAAACATCTAGTTTGGTAACAGCGAGACAATCAAGGCCGTTGATGCGGACTGCGTAGCGGCCGATTACTGCGTCGAACCAGCCGCAGCGCCGTTTGCGGCCGGTTGTGGTGCCGAATTCTGCACCTCTCTCGCCCAAAACTGCACCAATTCCATCGACCATTTCGGTAGGGAATGGGCCTTCTCCGACGCGGGTTGTATAGGCTTTTGCTACGCCAATTACTCGATCGATCGCTGTGGGGCCAACTCCGGTTCCTACACAAGCGCCGCCAGCGATGGGATTGCTGGAAGTAACGTAAGGATAAGTGCCGTGATCTAAGTCTAATAAAGTGCCTTGGGCGCCTTCAAACAGAATATTTTTCCGCTTGTGAAGTCCCTCATAAATCTTTAGGGAACTGTCTACTACGTGCGGCCGCAAACGATCGGCATAAACTCGATATTCATCAATTACCTCTTGCGGATTTAGAGGCGGCAAATTGTAGAGTTTTTCCAGAATGACGTTTTTATGCTCGATCGTCCATTCCAGTTGTTCTTGCAAACCTTCCAAGTCCATTAAATCGAGCATCCGAATGCCAGTGCGTTCGGATTTGTCGGCGTAAGTCGGGCCGATACCGCGTCCCGTCGTGCCGATTTTATAATTTCCGCGCTGCTCTTCCGATGCTACATCAATTAATCGGTGATAGGGCATCGTGACGTGAGCAGTCTGTGAAATCATCAGCGAGGCAGTCGAAATATTCAGTTTTTCTAACTGATCTAATTCTGCTATTAAAACTTTAGGGTCGATTACCGTGCCGCAGCCGATGATACACTCTGTCTCAGGGTAGAGAATCCCGGACGGAATTAAGTGCAGCTTGAAAGTTTGACCGTTGACTACTACCGTGTGACCGGCGTTGACGCCCCCTTGGTAGCGGACAACGATATCTGCGGATTTGCTGAGCAAATCGGTAATTTTGCCTTTTCCTTCATCGCCCCACTGGGCGCCGATCACAACTACGTTAGCCAAGGGTTTCTCGCGTTCAGTTCAGGTTGACACAAACTCCGATTATGTACGAATGCGTCCCGGATGTCAAATTAATTTTTGTTACAATTTAGAGAAGTGAGGCTGTATTGGTCTCAAGAAAAGACTACCAGGACGATCCGGGGAGAGGGGGAGAGGGGGAGAGGGGGAGAATGGGAGAGGGGGAGAATTGGAGAATGGGAGAGAATTTGATGAGTTTTTATGGGAATCCAATGGGTAGCTTAAATGGGGAACAGTTTACCTGCTGGAGGTTGTTGGCTAGTATTTGGGAAAACCAGGTTTCTGGCCACTGATGTGTCTAGGACTAAATTACAAATTCTTAAATTCCTTAAATTCCTTAAATTCCTTAAATTCCTTCAATTCCTTCAATCCTTCAATTCCTTCAATCCTTCAATTCTTTCAATCTAAAATCTAAAATCTAAAATCTAAAATCGCATGACTTTACACGCTGAGTTGCACCGACATCTAGGTGGTTCTGTGGTTCCTCGAATTTTGTGGCGGTATTTCGATCGCCATAATGCCGAAATGGTCGATCGCTTTCAACAATATTCCGCATTTGAGGAGTTTTACACTCGCCCGCGCAATACTCTCGACGAGTATTTGGAACTGCACACGCTGGTGGAAAGCGTGCAAACTGTTGAGACTTTGCCTTATTTCATCTATCGGTTGATGCGGGGCGCTTACGTGTTTGAAAATCTGGCTTATTTGGAGTTGCGCTATACGCCTTATCTGCGGACTCCTGAGCATTTGGATCAGTCAAAACGCATTGATTTGATGGCAGAAATTGTCCAAGTTGTGGGTAAGGCAAGTCAAATTAGTGATTGTCCGATTGTTACTAGCCAAATTTTGTGTATGCACTCGCGCTTACCCTATGAGGTGAATCGGGCGATCGTAGATTTGGCTGCACAAATGGGAGAATATGTTTGTGCGATCGATCTTGCGGGCGGTGATGCTGCTATTGGCGATCGCCTGGATGAGTTTGTGGGATTGTACCAGTACGCAAGGTCGATCGGCATTAAAACCACCGGACATCTCTACGAAACAAGCTCTGGCTGCTATCCCGAACTTTTGCCTTATCTGATGCGGATCGGTCACGGGATTCAAATTCCGTTAAAATATCCCGAACTGCTGCCAGAGGTGGCGCGTAGGGGTCAATGCTTGGAAGTTTGCCCGACTACCTATCTGAAAACGGGAACCTTGCAGGATATGCGGGAATTGAAGGTTGTGTTCGATCGATGTTTTGAAGCTGGTGTCGATATTGCCATTTGCACCGACAATGCGGGATTGCACAACGTGCGGCTGCCTTTTGAGTACGAGAATTTGTTGACTTTGGATATCATTGATTTTCGGCAGTTACAAGCGTGTCAAGATGCTGCTTTCCGTCATGCTTTTGCGTGGCCCTACGGCGAAAGGCCCGTGAAGATGCTGACTGGTTTGTTGCAGCATGAGTCGGTTGGTGCGATCGTAAATTAAGATGATACGGCGGTTGAAACCGCGTCTACACAAATGAAGTCCGCCTCCGCGGACTGAAGAAAATAAGGTAATTTCAACCGCCGTTTCATCTTTAACCCGCGAAGGCGGGTTTTGTTTGTATAGATGCGGTTTCAACCGCCGTTTGATCTGAACCGTATTGAGTTATATTTGGGAAACAGAAACATCAATAAAAAAGGATAAAAGATATGACAAATATGGACGCTTACTGGATGCCCTTCACTGCGAATCGACAGTTTAAAGCGAATCCGCGAATGTTAGTTTCGGCAAAAGATATGCACTTTACCAGCGATGATAATCGCTCAATCCTCGATGGTACTGCGGGGCTGTGGTGCGTGAATGCTGGCCACGCCCGCGAGACAATTGCCGAAGCAGTTAAACAACAAGTTTTAAATCTAGATTATGCGCCGCCTTTTCAAATGGGACATCCGGCTGCTTTTGAATTAGCCGAACGTTTGGTAAAGCTGATTCCAGGCAATTTCGATCGCGTTTTCTTTACTAATTCAGGCTCAGAATCGGTGGAGACTGCGTTAAAAATTGCGATCGCGTATCATCGAGTTAGAGGTGAGGGAACTCGCCAAAGATTGATTGGTAGGGCACGCGGTTATCACGGTGTGGGTTTTGGGGGAATTTCTGTCGGCGGCATTGGCCCAAATCGCAAATTCTTCGGCAGTTTGCTCACGGGAGTCGATCATTTACCTCACACTCATAATTTAGAACACAATGCTTTCAGCCGCAAACAGCCGGAATGGGGAGCGCATTTAGCAGACGAATTGGAAGGGATTGTGGCTTTGCACGATGCGTCGAATATTGCGGCGGTAATTGTGGAACCGGTGGCTGGTTCTACGGGGGTTTTGATTCCGCCGAAAGGTTATTTGGAAAGGCTTAGAGCGATTTGTGACAAGCACGGGATTCTGCTGATTTTTGATGAAGTAATTACAGGCTTCGGGCGTTTAGGTTCGAGTTTTGCGACTGAATATTTTGGGGTAATTCCCGATATTGTGACGACGGCGAAAGGGATAACTAACGGTACTGTGCCGATGGGGGCGGTGTTTGTGAAGGAGGGAATTTATGATGCTTTCATGAATGCTCCTGAAAATGCGATCGAGTTGTTTCACGGTTATACTTATTCGGGGCATCCCGTGGCTTGTGCGGCTGCTTTGGCGACGCTGGATATTTATGAGGAAGAACGGTTATTTGAACGGGCTGATAAGATTGCTGGTTATTGGGAAGATGCAGTGCATTCTTTCAAAGGAGTTCGCCATGTGATTGATGTCCGCAATTTGGGACTTGTGGCGGGGATTGAGTTGGAATCTATTGCTGGGAAGCCGGGGAAACGGGCTTTTGATTGTTTTACAAAGTGCTTTGAAAATGGGTTGTTGATTCGCACGACTGGTGATATAATTGCTTTGTCGCCGCCGTTGATTATTGAGAAGGAACATATCGATCGCATTGTGGAGATTTTGACTGGGGTTTTGCAGGGGATGGAATAGGATTAAACTAAAATCTCAGAAACCGGGTTTTTGCCCAAATCATCGACTGTAACCAACTATTCTCGAAAAAACCCGGTTTCTCGCCACCCCACACATCCATTCATCCGCGTCCATCAGCGTACATCCGCCATCATCTGCGGTTCAAAAACCCGGTTTCTCGCCACCCCGCACATCCCAATTTATGATAAAATGCTATCAACCAAGTATTCGGAGATAAACCGATGCAACTAGAAGACTATTTTGAGTTTCTCGACCCCGATGACATCCGCATCAAAGGACATCGGATCGGCATCGATGACGTGATTAAATATTACTTGGATGGATATTCTCCCGACCAAATTCTGGTGGAATTACCCACTCTGAATTTAGAGAAGATTTACGCGACGCTAACCTATTATCTGCAAAATCGCAGACAGATGGATGCTTATATGTTGCGGCTGGCGAAGTGGCGGGAAGAACGCTATCAGGAATGGTTGGCTAAAGAACCTTCTGATGTAGTAAAACGTTTGAGAGCAATCAAAGCACAACGAGAACAGGAGTTAATTCTACTAAAGTGAAAATTCGTTTTTTACTCGATGAAAATTTGCCACCTAAGCTCAAAAGTGCTGTTTTGCACCTCCAGCCGGAGATAGATATTTTGCGGGTGGGGGACGCAAATGCACCAACCTTAGGAACCCTCGATCCAGAAATTATCAGCTATTTGGAATCATCACAAAGGCTATTGGTAACGGATAACCGCAAAAGTATTCCAGGACATTTGACAGAATATTGGGCGACGGGAGGACAAATTTGGGGACTTTTTTGGGTGCGTCCAAGTGCGAGTTTAGGCAGATGGGCAGAAGAAATTGTGATGGTTTGGGAGACTTCTGAGGCTGAAGAATGGATTGATAAGTTGGATTGGATACCATTATAAAAGATTGTTGAAAAAGTGCGTTAAGCGTAGCTATCCCGTAGGGAATCGACCAAAACCCAAAATCTCAGAAACCGGGTTTTTGCCCAAATCACCGACTGTAACCAACTATTCTGGAAAAAACCCGGTTTCTCGCCACCCCGCGCATCCAAGACTACGACATAAACCAAAGAAACCGGGTTTTTCGCAGTCTTTAGGCTGTGTATCGATATCCTCGGAAAAAACCCGGTTTCTGGCCACACCCAAAATCTCAGAAACCGGGTTTTTGCCGAAATCTTCGACTGTAACGAAGGATTCTCGAAAAAACCCGGTTTCTCGCCACACCTACAACAATCTTGCCATCGCCCGCCCCAAACAGATGAGTTTCACCGATAATAAATGAATAGATAGAACCATCCCAAATCCCAAATCGCCATGAACTCCGATCGCCAACAAGCCTATCTCAACCTGATAAGTCAACTTCTAAACTGTGACAGTGGCGATGAAGCGGAGATATTGAAAACTCACCCGGAATTGCTGGATGATGGCTTGGTGGTGGCAATGCTAGAAGAGGCGGATAATCTCAGAGAACAAGGTAAATTAAATAATGCTAATTGGTTGAAAAATTTTGCAGGGCTACTGGGTAAGGTGGATGGAGATTTCCTAGCGGGAATTGCACTGAAAGCAGAAGCAGATAGACTGTTAGAACAAGGCGATCGGCAGTATAGTATCAGTCAATTTCGAGAAGCTTTGCAGTCTTGTGAACAGGCATTAACTATCTATCGGGAGATCGGAGATCGCGAAGGTGAAGCAGGTTCCCTCGGCAATTTGGGCTTAGTCTACAATTCTTTAAGGCAATACGACAAGGCGATCGCATTTTACGAACAGTCTTTAGAGATTAAACGGGAAATCCGAGATCGCCAAGGAGAAGCTAATTCCCTCGACAATTTGGGCTTAGCTTACAAGTCCCTAGGACAATACCACAGGGCGATCGCATTTTACGAACAGTCTTTACAGATCGAACGAGAAATCGGAAATCGTCGGGGAGAATCTGCGTCCCTCGGCAATTTGGGCAATGTTTACCGACTTTTATCACAATATCAAAAGTCAATCGAATTTCAGGAACAATCTTTAGACATTGACTTAGAAATCGGAAATCGCGATGGAGAAGCGAATTCCCTCAACAATTTGGGCTTGGCTTACAATTCCCTAGGGCAATACCACAGGGCGATCGAATTTTATGAAGAGTCTTTAGACATTGACTTAGAAATAGGCAATCGCCAAGGAGAAGCTAATTCCTTTAACAATTTGGGCTTTGCTTACGAATCTCTGGGGGAATACTATAAGGCGATAGAATTTTACGAAAAATCTTTAGAGATTAAACACGAAATCGGAGATAGTAAAGGAGAAGCTGCTTCCATTTGCAATTTGGGCTTAGTTTACTATTCTTTAGGAAACACACACAAAGCAATCAAATTAATCGAACAGTCTTTAAAGATTTCACGACAAATTGGCAGTAGACAATGGGAATCTAATTCCCTCGCCAGTTTGGGATTGGCTTACGCATCCCTAGGGCAATTACAAAGGGCTATCGAATTTCACCAACAGTCTTTAGAGATTGAACGTGAAATCGGAAGTAGACATGGAGAAGCCGTTAACCTCAGCAATTTGGGCGATATTTACTATCAAATCAGCAATGGACTTAGGATGCGTTATAAAAGTATTCCCAAAATCCTAGCCTTCATTCTTAAAAAAATCTTCATTCTTTTGGAAAATCATTGGCTTGAACAAGCAGAATTACAACTCCTTGCCTCGATCGCAATTCATGAAACCCTACGCTCAGAATTAGTCAATAACGACCACAAAGCCTCAATTTTTGAAACCCAAATATTTCCCTATCGCCTCCTACAACAAGTCTTGGTCGCCCGATCACAATTTGACGAAGCCTTAGAAATATCCGAAATGTCCCGCACCCGTGCCTTCGTCGAATTATTGCAACAAACCTTATTAACAAATGAATTACCAACCAATAACGAAACAAATAAATTATCCATCCCCAAAATCCAACAAATCGCCCGCGACAGAAACTCCACAATAGTTGAATATTCCATTATCGATCCAGACATCATTTACATCTGGGTAATCCAACCAAACGGCAACATCACCCATCGCGCCGCCAATCTCGAACCCCTCAACCAACAAAACCAAACCCTCAAACAAATCATCCTCAAAACCCGCGTCTCCATAGGCACCGAAGAAACCGACGACGCAGGCAACAAAATTAAACTAGAATCCCAGTACAAACGAGACGAAACAGGCCGCTTTCCCCTACTGCAACTCCTCCATCAAATCCTGATCGAACCAATCATCGACTTACTCCCCACCGATGCCAATTCCCCCATCATCTTCATCCCCCACTATGACTTATTTTTAGTTCCCTTCGCCGCCTTGCAAGATAGCAACAACCGCTACCTAATCGAACATCACACCATCCTCACCAGCCCATCCATCCAAGTATTAGAAATCACCCGCGAACATCACAACCGAGTCCGAGGATTGAGACAAGCCGCCCTAATTGTCGGTGATCCAACTATCGCCACCAAATTCAACGAAAACCCCTACAAACTCCGCCAAATCCCCAGGGCAAAAGAAGCCGCCGAAGCCATCGCTGCAACTTTAGGAACCCAAGCAATTAGCGGAGACAATGCCACAAAAGTCGCCATTTTAGACAGGATGCTAAACACGCGCATCGTCCATTTATCCGCCCACGGACTCCTCGACGATTTCCAAAGTTCCGGCATTCCCGGCGCGATAATTTTAGCACCATCAGGAGATGACGACGGCGCAATTCATGCTGTGGATATCCTGCAATTAAAACTCGATTCCGAACTCGTAGTATTGAGCGCGTGCAGCACCGGCCGCGGTAAAATCACTGGAGATGGAGTCATCGGATTGTCGCGCTGCTTCATCCTCGCCGGAGTCCCCAGCATCATCGTTTCCCTGTGGAATATGGGAGTGATTTCAGCCAAGTTGCTAATGACGGAATTCTACCAAAATTTAGCACGGGGCGACAATCGAGCAGCGGCCTTGCGGTGTGCTATGCTAACCACAAAAGCTAGATTTCCGAGTCCGATAGCTTGGGCTGCATTTACGCTAATTGGCGAAACCGAAACTTTACCGCTGTCAACTGAAAAAACAGATTTAAGGAGATTAGTCATGTCACTTCCCGATGATGCGAAACCTGAAGAAATTGTGGCGGCTTTTAGTAAGTTATTGAAAATATCGGAACCGCAATTTGTGGCAGAATTAGCAGCGATTGATATTGGTGCGATGGATAATGTGAATGCGATCGCTGAAAGAATCAAGGATTGGTGCGAAAGTCGGCCTCAAATTGAAGAGAATTTAGAGAATGAAATTTATCAAGCGGGTGCGGGCGGGACGGATAGTGATGCGCCGGAGGAAGTGGTGAGGGAGTTTTATGAGACGTTGAAGGAAAATAAGATTCGATTGGGTTTGTCTAGGGATTCTGTGGCGGTTGAGGGCCCGGCCCCGGCGGTGGGTGAAGAAGGCCCCGGCGGTTGAAACCGCGGCTACACAAACGATGTCCGCCTCCGCGGACGAAGAGGGAAGAGGGTCTTCGGCGGTGGTGAGGGCCCCGGCGGTTGAAACCGCGGCTACACAAACGATGTCCGCCTCCGCGGACGAAGATGGTATTCGGAGATGAGAAATCATTGTGTAGAATCTTCAACCCGCGGAGGCGGGTTTTGTTTGTGTAGACGCGGTTTCAACCGCCGGGTAATTAGGGCTTGCTGAAAAATCAATCACATATTGCGTGGCATAGGTTTAGATGGCGCGAGGGAGAAAAAAGTGCAAGATAAACAGGTAATATAGATCA